>CAZCPH010000022.1:0-16409 GCA_964500105.1 uncultured Mariniphaga sp.
CAAGGATGGCGGTTTTATTTATTCCTTTAACGGACCACATTCGCTGTTTGTGGACACCATCCGTTCGTGCAGAATATTGGTTGTTTCTCACCTGTTGGGGCATGTTTTACAAGGCGAAAATGATGAGAGAATTTCTTTGCTGGAACGAGCTGTTCAGCACATTTCAGCAACAGCAAAATATTCTGTTTTTTACGGCGAAGGGCGCGACCGTTACGATGTTTGGGGCAGAACGGCGCACGAAAGCATTTTCAACGTGGATGACGGAAATTTCAGATGCCCCAACTCGCAGCAGGGTTATACCGGTTTTTCCACATGGACACGCGGTCTGGCCTGGGCAATGCTTGGGTTTGCCGAGGAACTGGAGGCGTTTCAGCAATTCAATGATCAGGATTTGGAACCGTTTTGCCGGAAAGAAGAAGCAGACCATCTGATGCTAAAAGCTGCCCGGGCAACCTGCGATTTTTACATTGAAAACACACCGGTTGACGGAATTCCTTACTGGGACACCGGCGCGCCCAACCTGCACAAACTGGGCGATTATCTGAACCATCCGGCCGACCCTTACAACGCATGGGAACCGGTTGACAGCTCGGCGGCTGCCATTGGGGCGCAGGGGCTTTTACGATTGGGGAAATTTCTGAAAGAAAGAAATGAACCCGAGGCGGGCGAAAAATACTGGCAGGCCGGATTGACGGTAATGAATTCACTGCTCGATTATCCGTACCTGAGTACCAATCCGCGTCACCAGGGATTGATTTTGCACAGCATTTACCATCAACCCAACGGTTGGGACCATGTGCCGGCCAAACAGAAAATTGCCTGTGGTGAATCGTCCATGTGGGGCGATTACCATGCCCGGGAGGTAGCATTGTATTTGCAGCGGATAATTAGACAAGAAGATTACCTGACGTTTTTTTGGAAACTGAATAAAATTAACAAATGATAAAAATAATGAGTCAATTTGATAATTATAACAACTCAAAAGCAAGAACAGACAGGTCTGAGGTAGAAAAAATCGAGTCGATTGAAAGAGGATTGCAAGATATAAAGGAAGGTCGGGTTCATTCGCACGAAACTGTCTGTAGAGTATATGAGAAATATTTATAATCCTCTCGATAGCAGGCAAAATCCGAATAAACTAAACAAAATTTAATGGCAACAGAGTTAACAGATTTTTCAAAATTGTGTGTACACACGCTCACAACTAAACCCTGGAATTTAAAACAATGTATTAAAAATTACAGTGCAGCCGGAATCCGGGGAATAACCATCTGGCGAAATGTGCTGGAAGGTCAGAATTTAAGCAACGCACGTGAAATGCTGATTGACCATGGGATGGAGGTGGTTTCGGTGGCGCGCGGTGGTTTTTTCCCGTCGGTGAATGAAGAGAAGCGTCAGGCGGCCATTGATGATAATTTGTGGGCAATCGATCAGGCTTTTTTGGTGCAGGCACCTATGTTGGTTTTGGTGTGCGGCGCCGACCCGGGGCAATCGCTCGAAAAATCAAGGGAACAGATTCAGGAAGGTATTTTACGCATTTTGCCACAAGCTCAGAAAGCAGGTGTAAAACTTGCCATAGAACCGCTTCATCCCATGTATGCCGGCGACCGTTCTGCCATTAATTCGCTGGAACAGGCCAATCAGATGGCCAAAGAATTTAATTCGGATTTTGTAGGCGTGGCAGTTGATGTCTATCATCTTTGGTGGGACAACAACCTGCAACGGGAAATTCAGCGGTGTGGAGAAAACGGAAATTTGTTTGCTTTTCACGTTTGCGACTGGAATGTACCAACCACAGACTTTCTGAATGACCGCGGTTTAATGGGCGATGGATGCATCAATGTGCCACAAATAAGAGGATGGATTGAAGATACCGGTTTTTCGGGCTACAACGAAGTGGAAATTTTCTCTGATAAATACTGGGCAATGGATCAAAACGCGTATCTTGAAAAGATAAAAAATGCATACTTAAAATTCACCTGATATGACAATTCACAAACTAGGAATTATTATGAACGGCGTAACCGGCCGTATGGGAACCAACCAGCACCTGATGCGCTCATTAGTTGAAATTATCAAACAGGGAGGTGTTCAGATTAGCCCTTCGGAATTTATTGTACCCGACCCGGTTTTGGTTGGCCGTAACGAAATCAAACTGAAAAAACTTGCCGAAATGTCGGGAGTTGAGAAATGGTCCACCGATCTGGATTCGGTTCTGAACGATCCGGCTTATTCCGTTTATTTCGATGCCCAGACAACAGGTCGTCGTGCCGAAGCCGTAAAAAAAGCGGCCAAAGCCGGAAAACATATCTACTGCGAAAAGCCGGTGGCAACCGATACGGAAACCGCCATGGAACTTTACCGGGTTTGCGAACAGACAGGAGTAAAGCACGGAGTGGTGCAGGATAAACTCTGGCTCCCCGGATTGATAAAACTGAAACGCCTGATGGAAAACGGGTTTTTCGGAAAAATTCTTTCGGTGAGGGGAGAATTTGGTTACTGGGTTTTTGAAGGTCATACCGTTCCGGCGCAACGGCCAAGCTGGAATTACCGGAAAGAAGACGACGGAGGCATTATTGTGGATATGCTTTGCCACTGGCGTTATGTGCTTGATAATTTATTTGGAAAGGTGAAGGGCGTTTTCTGCCTGGGTGCAACTCATATTTCAGAACGCGTTGATGAACAGGGAAAACCTTATAAATGTACAGCCGATGATTCGGCTTATGCCACCTTTGAACTGGAAAACGGTGTGATTGCGCATTTCAATTCATCGTGGGTAACACGCGTGCGCCGCGACGATTTGCTTACCCTGCATGTGGACGGCACTAAAGGTTCCGCTGTGGCTGGCTTGCGTGAATGCTGGACGCAACATTACGGAAATACCCCGAAACCTGTATGGAATCCTGACATTCCGCAACCCATCAATTTTTACGAAGGCTGGAGCAAAGTACCAGATCAGGAAAACTACGACAATGCGTTCAAAGCCCAATGGGAACTGTTTCTGAAGCATGTGGTGAAAGACGAGCCTTTCCCGTGGAACCTGCTCGAAGGCGCCAAAGGCGTTCAGCTGGCCGAAAAAGGACTGGAAAGCTGGGGCAAAAAAACGTGGGTGGAAATAAGCCCCCTTCTTATTCCCCCCAAGGGGGAAAGATAGGAAAGGTGCTTTCATTAAGCTAAAGTAATCAATTATGAATACTAACGATAATAAAAGAAGCATTCCTAAGTCTCCCCTTCGGGGAGATTTAGAGGGGCTAAAGTCCCCCATTGGGGGATTTAGGGGGCTTTCAGCACTTATCACCGGAGGCTCGCGCGGCATTGGTCTTGGTATTGCCAAAGAACTGGCCAATGCCGGATTTAATCTGGCCATTAACGGAGTTCGGCCACAAAAATCGGTTCAGAGCGTTTTGGATGAACTGAGTGAATTTGGTGTGGAAGTGATTTATGTCCGGGGAGATGTTTCGAAAAAAGAAGACCGGGAAAAGATTTTTCAAACAGTAACCGAAAAGTTCGGACAACTGAACGTGTTGGTGAACAACGCCGGAATAGCACCCCGCGAGCGGAAAGACATTATGAAAGCTTCGGAAGATATTTTTGATGAGGTGCTGGACATCAACCTGAAAGGCCCCTATTTCCTGACACAGCTTTTTGCAAACCACATGGTAGCAGTCAAAAAAGAAAATCCCGATTTTGATTGTTGCATCATCAATGTTTCGTCTGTTTCGGCAACTGTTGCTTCCGTTAACCGCGGCGAATACTGCATCTCCAAGGCAGGAATTGCCATGGCCACCAAACTCTGGGCTGCACGGCTGGGCGAATTCCATATTCCGGTTTATGAGATTCAACCCGGGGTAATTGCCACCGACATGACTGCCGGAGTGACGGAAAAATACAATCGTCTGTTTGAAGAAGGACTTACCATCCAAAAACGCTGGGGAATGCCCGAAGACGTTGGAAAAGTAGTTGTTGCCATGGCTGCCGGATTGTTGCCCTATTCTACAGGGCAGGTGGTGATGGTTGACGGAGGAATGACAATTCAAAGATTATAAATGAAACTGTCTGTAATATTTTCCCCCGCAACTTTACCAATAGCTTAGTTTTGGAAAAGGAATTTTTACACATCATTCAGGAAAACCAGGGCATTATACACAAAGTGTGTAACATGTACTGCGATGCCGAAGAAGACCGGAACGATCTTTTTCAGGAGATTGTTGCGCAATTGTGGAAATCGTATCCCACCTTCAGAAACGAATCGAAGGTAACCACGTGGATGTATCGGGTAGGTCTGAATACTGCCATCACTTCGTTTAAAAAAAGCAAACGCAGACCGGACCAGAATCGACTTTCGTATGAAAATTTCCAGGTGGCCGATATAAATCACGAGGCTGAGACGGAGGAAAACATCAAGCTTCTGCACCGCGCAGTTGCTCAGCTAACCGGAATCGAAAAATCGATAATCCTGCTTTTTCTGGAAAATAAGAAGTACGAAGAGATTGCTGAAATAACCGGCATCACTCAAAATTATGTGCGGGTAAAAATGAACCGGATCAAGAAAAAACTGAAAATATTGATGGATAAGGAGGAATAGGGAAATGGACTTAAAAGATCTGAAAAAAACATGGAACCAGCTTTCTTCCGGCAAGGAACTGGATGAAGAGCAGCTCAGAGAAATGCTCAGGCGGAGGACCAGCAATTTGATTGACCGGATAGACCGAAATGTGCGCATTGGTTTTGGGGTGTTATTTCTGTTTATTGTTCTGTTCATTTTCGATGATTTTATATTTGCTCCCCGGCTGATAAGCAATCTTGCTGCCGGTGTTGAAATGCCTCAATGGCTTATGTTTTTGAGTGTTTTTGCCAATGCGATGATTGTGATAACTTTTGTCTATTTTGTTTTTCAGTATTATAAAGTGAAAAAAACCTGCGACATCTCCTGTAACCTGAAAGAAACGCTCGTGAAAATTATTGGCACATTACGTATTTATCAGCGGCTGTTTTACCTTGCCCTTCTCATTTTTTTTATTGCCATTGGGCTGCAGTTTATTTCCGGAATGTTTTTGGGTGCACAGGTGGAACTTCAGGACAAAAATATGCTGTTCACAGATGTTTCCGTAGGAAAGTGGCTGGTTGTTCTTGTCGTTGGACTGGTTGTTTTGGGCGTTACGGTTGGCGGGTTATACCTGATTTTGCGATGGGGTTTTCGCGGGCTCTACGGAAATTACATCATTAAACTCAAGCAAAATTTAAACGAATTGAACGAAATTGACAATTAACACCGAAAAATTGTCGTTGCTCCCAAATGGTTATTATTTTTGCTGTTCAAACTCAAACGATTTAAAATGTCACTTATAAAATCTATTTCGGGAATTCGTGGTACCATTGGTGGAAAACAGGGCGAAGGCCTCAGTCCGCTGGATGTGGTTAAATTTACTGCAGGTTATGCTGCCTGGGCAAAACAGAATTCGAAGAACGACAAGTTAAAAATTGTGGTTGGCCGCGATGCACGCATTTCTGGCGAAATGGTGAGTTCGCTGGTTGTGGCAACGCTGGTGGGCATGGGTTGCAATGTGGTAAATATTGGCCTGGCCACCACACCAACCACCGAAATTGCCGTTACAGAAGAGCAGGCCGATGGCGGTTTAATTCTTACTGCAAGCCATAATCCCAAACAATGGAACGCTCTCAAGCTGCTCAATTCAAAAGGTGAATTTCTGAATGCAGAAGAAGGGGCAAAAGTATTGGAATTGGCTGATTCAGGCGATTTTTCTTTTGCCGAAGTAGATGAACTTGGGTTGGTTACGGAAAAAGACTATACCGATATTCATATTCAAAAAGTGTTGGAATTGAAGCTGGTGGATAAAGTTGCCATTGTAGCTGCCGGTTTTTCGGTGGCTGTAGATGCTGTGAATTCGGTTGGCGGAATTGCCATACCGGCACTTTTAAAAGCACTGGGGGTGAAAAATGTGGTGGAAATCAACTGCGACCCCACCGGCCATTTTGCCCATACGCCCGAACCAATTCCTGAAAACCTGGTTGAAACATCGGAAATTATTGCAAAAAGCAATGTTGATGTTGGTTTTGTTGTGGATCCGGATGTGGATCGCCTGGTGATTATTAACGAAGACGGCAGCATGTTCAGCGAAGAATACACACTTGCTGCAGTTAGCGATTATGTGTTAAGTCAGACTCCCGGAAATACTGTTTCAAATCTGTCTTCGAGCCGCGTATTGCGTGATGTAACTGAAAAACACGGGCAGAAATACACTGCAGCAGCTGTTGGCGAAGTGAACGTGGTGGCAAAAATGAAAGAAACCAACGCGGTAATTGGTGGCGAAGGAAACGGCGGAGTGATTTATCCGGCAAGCCATTATGGCCGCGATGCACTGGTTGGTGCCGCATTGTTTCTCACACACCTGGCCAAAACCGGAATGAAATGTTCCGAATTGCGCAGAACCTATCCCGACTATTTCATGTCGAAGAATAAAATCGAACTCACACCTGAAATTGATGTGGACGGTATTCTTTTAAAAATGAAAGAGAAGTATTCCCATGAGCAGGTAACTGATATCGATGGCGTGAAAATTGATTTTGCAGATTCGTGGGTGCATTTGCGAAAATCGAACACCGAACCAATTATTCGAATTTATTCTGAAGCAAAAACAGTTGAGGAAGCACAGAAACTGGCTCAAAAGATAATTGCTGACATCAAATCGTTTGTATAACGTTTAGGTATTTTAAGATGTCATTTTGACGAAGCACGAGTAGAAATCCCTTCGAATAAACAGATTTCTCATCTTCGTGCCGCAGATTGCCAATGACATATTTATACATTAGACCCTGGAACAAGTTCAGGGTGACGCGTTTAATAAAGGTTGTAAGTTACCTTGGAATGTCATGCTGAACTTGTTTCAGCATCTCTGTCATTTACTCATTATGCCCAATAAAATTTGGGTGAACGCTCGGAATGAAAGCTTTTAACATTTAACAATTGATACAAGACTGGAAACATTCACTTAACAATTCGTTGTTATAAGACAATCGAAAATTAAGTTTTCAATAAGTTTTTGTTATACAGTAAGTTACTGGTGTGCTTAATCGGAAGTACAGATTATCTTTGTCGCGAAAACCGGAAACGAATGCCCTTAAACATTTGTTTCCCTTAAACTTGAAAGTTATGAAAATGAAAAAAAACATAGCCATTGTGGCACACGATAACCGCAAAAAAGACATTATTGAATGGGCTGAATTCAATTGGAAAGAACTGGTTCCGCACAACCTGATTTGTACCGGAACCACAGGGAAACTGATTGAAGAAGCACTAACTGCCAAATGCAGGGAAGAAAATGTGGTTCCGCCTACGGTAACCCGGCTGAAATCGGGTCCGCTGGGAGGTGATCAGCAGCTGGGTGCATTGATTGTGGAAGGTGCTGTTGACATTCTTATATTTTTCTGGGACCCCATGCAGCCACAACCCCACGACGTGGATGTGAAGGCGCTTTTACGAATTACGGTTTTGTACAATATTCCAACCGCTTCGAACCGGTCAACTGCCGATTTTCTTGTTTCATCCACTCTGTTTCATGAAAGCTATCAGCCTATTCTGAAAAATTATGAAAATTACATCAAACGCGACGTGGATTTGGGGTGAACGATATCAATAAAAACCTTATTTTCGCAGCCGAAAACTGAGTATTAACAACTCGCAGGTGGCATAACCCTGCGGCTAAAAATAAAAAAAATGCAAAACGAATTGCTTTGGCTGGCCATGTTGCTGGCAAATTTCCTGCTGATAATTTTCGCATACAAACTGTTTGGTAAATGGGGCCTTATTATGTGGATTCCCGTTTCGGTTATTGTAGCCAACATACAGGTGGTTCAAACGGTAAAGTTGTTTGGTCTGGCAGCCACGCTCGGAAACATTGTGTACGCCACCTCGTTTCTTGTTACCGATATTCTTTCGGAAAATTACGGAAAACAGGAAGCCAAAAAGGCAGTGTGGATAGGCTTTTTCAGCCTTATTTCCATGACATTGCTGATGAACCTGGCACTGTATTTCAGGCCGTTGGCAGGAGATGATTTTTCGCTGATTACCCATGAAGCAACCGCAACCATTTTTAAACTGATGCCACGCATTGCAGTGGCAAGTCTTGCAGCTTACCTGCTTTCACAACGGCACGATGTATGGGCTTTTCATTTCTGGAAAAGTCGGTTTCATAAAGACAATCAGCTGTGGCTGCGAAATAATCTGAGCACTATGATTTCGCAACTAATCGATAGTTTGGTTTTTGTGCTTATTGCTTTTTACGGAGTTTATGAAACACCTGTGCTTTTCGAAATTTTTATCACCACCTATTTTTTGAAATGGATTGTGGCAGCTGCCGACACACCGTTTGTTTACTGGGGAAGACGGATTTTCAAGAGAGGCAGTTTCTGGATGGAGTGAAAATCAGTTTACCAGATTAACATGATTGTTCGAAGAACACAGTATGAAACTTGTGCATTAAAATGCTGTTCGACAGAGGAAATGCAAAGGACGCAACTTAAAAACAGGTAAATTCAATTACATTCGGTTTAAAGTTGTATTAACTGGCAAAATTCCTGTGGTTTTGGGTTTTTTGTTCTAAATTTTTCTTTTTGGCGTAAGAAAAAGTATGACTATCGTTTCCTGAAAATTAAATTTAGCAGGAACAAAATAACAACAGCACCAATTGCTCCCGTCAGAATTGCACCAATCCAGCCTGTACCCAGATGAATGCCGAGCTTACCCAACAACCAGTAGCCTACAATACTGCCAATAATGCCCACCACGATGTTGCCAATAATTCCAAGGCCACTGCCTTTGTAAATGGTGCTTCCTAACCAGCCGGCAACTGCACCGACTAAAAGAGTTACAATAATTTCCATTTTTTTGGTTTTAAGTGAATGAATAAAAGAAAATTGAGAAAAAGATACGAATTTTTTTCGCAAATATCCAAAATTCTGTTTTTATGTGCCGGAAGATGAACTTATTTAAGAGCCTTTTTATACTCAGTTATTTTCCTGAAATCTACGAGTTTGCTTTTCCGATCGATATCAAGAGTTAACGGAATCAGTTTTCCGATTGTTTTTTCCTGAATTCGTTTCACTTTTTAAGATTTTCTTCAAACAACTTAAAAATCCGTTTGTACTCGTCTGTCCAGCTTGATGGTTCGGTAAATCCATGCGGTTCTACCGGGTAAACAGCCAGTTCCCAGTTCTCTTTTCCAAGTTCGATGAGTCGTTGTGAGAGCCGTACAATATCCTGAAACTGCACATTGTCGTCCACCATGCCATGGCACATGAGCAGCGCATCTTCCAAGCCTTGGGCGAAGTATATGGGTGAACTGCGCACATAAGCCAGGCTGTCTTCCACCGGTGTGTTCAGAATATTTGATGTATAGCCGTGGTTGTAATGTGCCCAGTCGGTAACCGAGCGCAATGCAGCCCCCGCAGCAAAAACTCCGGGTTTGGTAAACAAAGCCATAAGCGTAATGAATCCGCCATACGAGCCGCCGTAAATTCCGATTTTCTCAGGCGAAACATTGTATTTTTCCACCAGCATTTTGGCGCCGTCCACATGGTCAGAAAGGTCTTTTCCGCCCATATACCGGTATATTCCGGTGCGCCAGTCGCGACCATAACCGGCACTCCCGCGGTAGTCGATGTCGAGCACGGTGTAGCCATTATCCACCAGGAAATTATGAAACTGGTATTCGCGAAAATACTGGCTCCACCATTTATGGGCGTTTTGCAGGTATCCGGCGCCATGAACAAAAATAACAGCCGGTCCGTTTGTTTGCCGATTTTCGGGCTGGTATATCCTTGCGTGTACTTCGACTCCGTCTTCAGCTTCAAAAGTGATAAAATCCGGAACCCGCCAGTCGTAATTTTCAAATTCTTCGGTTGTGGAGTGGGTAATTTGCTTTGCTTCTGCACCTGTTTTGTTTTCCTGAAGGTACAACTCCCACGGTTTGTTGGCAAAAGAGTAACGGATGGCCAGGTGTTTTTCGTCGGGTGAAATTGAAACTTCATTACTCCCTTCCAATGAAGTGATTTGCAAGGGTTCACCGCCATTTACCGGCATTTTGTAGAAATGTTTCACACCTGGATGCGCCTTGTTGGCAGTAAAATAAAAGTGCTTTTTGTCCTTGGAAAGGAACGCATCAGATACTTCAAATTTGCCCGAAGTGAGCGCTTTTTTTGCTTTTGTTTTAATGTTTACAGCGTACAGGTGTGAATAGCCCGATTCTTCGGAATGAAACCACACCGATCTGCCGTCGGGCATCCAGCCTATGGTGCCGGATGACATGCCCCAACTTCCGATTCCGGGTCCGCCGATCCAGGCTTCATCGCGCTGGCGGTCGAGCAGTTCGGGTTTTCCCGTTGCCGGATCCAGCAGAAGAATCCAGCGGTCTTTGTTGTCGTGTGCCAAGGCAACCACCACTGCCAAATCTTCTGTTTCGTTCCACACCGGCCCCAAAAGATTAAATTCCCGGTCTTTAATTTCCGAGCTGTCTTTTGGAATTCTTTCCGGATAATCAGAAAGGAAATCGGGCAAATCTTTCAGCCCGGGAATGGTGGAAGTTTCAATTGCAATGGTTTTATTGTTTTTTACATCGAAAATGCCCATTTCCACTTTTGTCTCAGAGCTGCCCACTTTGGCACGGGCACCTTTTTCTTCGGTAAAACCAGTTTCGGTAACCCAATGGGTAACAGATGTGTTATTCACTCCTCTCGGATTTTGGTAAGCTGTATAAACCACAAAACTGCCCGATGGGGAAAGTGATACGTTTTGCAATCGGGCTTTACCCAGATAAATTTTTTCGGGTTGCTCCGGTTGTTCCAGCTCCCTGCGATGTTCCCGTGCTTTCTCTTTCGCTTTTTTCTGCTTCAGCACTTCGAAAAGTTCCATTTGCTGGTTTTCCAGCCATTCGGCCTGGTCGCTGTTTTCCTGTTCCTTTTTTGCTTCTTCGCCGGCAAAATTGGTTATCTGTTTTATAAATCCGGTTTCAAGGTTCATCAAAAACAGATTTTCATTTTTCAGAAACGAAATGTGGGTATCGTTCAGTGCAAATTTTGGAGAGGAGGCCTGTTCAAGCCAGCTGGTAAGCTGCTTTTCCTTTTGTTCTCTGATGTTGAACAGAAAGATATTTCCGTTGCGGACATACACTTTTTTTGTTTTGTCTGAATTATAATCGCCACTTTTTGCAGGAATTTTTACTTTTTCTTCCAAAGGAACTTTTTCAATTTTCCTTGATTTCAGCGAATAGCTGTACAAAGATGCAAGCGTGTCCTGCTCCGGGTTCCAGTTAAAGAAAATGGCGTCGTTTGCATCACCCCAGAAAATTTCTTCAGGCAAAGTGCCAATCCATTTTTCAGGCGCTTGCATAATTTGCTCAATGGTGAGCTGGCTTTGGTTGTTTTTTTGAATTTGGGAATAACCTGTTAACACAAAAAACAGGAGTAGCAGAAACCAAATGTTTTTCATCAAATTGCGATAGTGAATTATTCAGTTGATAATCAGAAATCAATAAAATCGGGGTGCCCGCCTATGCGCTGGTTTTTGTCCAGCCGGTCGATTTTGGCCATGTCTTCGTCGCTTAGTTCAAAATCGAAAATGTCGGCATTTGAAATAATGCGTTCCGGCTTAACCGATTTTGGAATGGTTATCACTCCTTTCTGGATATCCCAGCGCAACACAATTTGCACAGGCGTTTTTCCGTATTTGGCTGCCAGTGCCCGCAGTACCGGAATGTCCAAAACCTTTCCTTTCATAATAGGGCTCCAGGCTTCAGGTTGAATTCCTTTATTCTTGCAGTATTCCAACAGTTCGGGCTGAATGAGTTCAGGATGAAACTCCACCTGATTTACTGCCGGAACCACTTTACATTCAGGTAAAAACTCTTTGAGGTGATGCACCAGGAAATTGCTCACGCCAATGGCACGGACCAGTCCTTTTTCATAAAGTTCCTCCATGGCTTTCCAGCTTTCCACCGAGCGTTGCCCCTTGGGCCAGTGAATAAGGTACAAGTCGAGGTAATCGGTCTGCAACCGTTCAAGGCTTTCTTCAAATGCCTTTATTGTTGTTTTGTAGCCCTGGTCGCTGTTCCAGACTTTCGATGTCAGAAAAACCTCTTCGCGGGGCAATCCACTTTTTTTCAACCCCAGTCCAACGCCTCGTTCATTTTGGTAAACCGCTGCAGTATCAATGCTTCGGTAACCATGCTGCAGCGCCGTTAAAACAGCATTTTCCACTTCTTTCCCGTCTTCGGCTCTGAAAACACCCAACCCAAGCCATGGCATTTCCACTCCGTTGTTCAATCTTACTTTCGATGAAATGTTCATAATTCATTCTTTTTGCTGAAGCCTCTAAAATACTATTTTTAAATGAACTGTCAGAAATGAGAATTTGCCCAATCGTGTTACGTAATATTTTTTTTATTTTGCTGAGATTTTGAAAAAACAATATTAATCGAATGAAAGTATTTAAGTTTGGTGGTGCTTCAGTGAAAGATCCGGATGCAGTTCGCAATCTGGCAACTATTCTTGACAGATACAATGAAAATCTGGTGGTGGTTATTTCTGCCATGGGGAAAACAACCGATTTGCTCGAAACCCTGGTGAAAGCCTACTTCGAAAAAAATGGCAGAAAACAGGAAATCTTTGAACACTTTAAAAAGTTTCATACAGATATTTGTGACAATCTTTTTGGCAAGGGAAACATTCCGCCGGTAGTTTTGGAGCAGTTTGAAGAGTTGGAGGAGAAACTTGAAAAATCCCATTCGCTCGATTACAATTATGAATACGACCAGATAGTTTCTTTTGGCGAACTGCTTTCAACCCGGATTGTAAGTGATTTTCTGAATTTTTCTGGAAAACAAAACCAGTGGGTGGATGCACGCACAATAATTCGTACCGACGATTTGTACCGCGATGCCAACATCGACTGGGAACTGACTGAAGAGTTCTGTAAGGAAACGTTTACCTTTAATGACAACAAGCTTTACATTACGCAGGGTTTTATTGGTTCAACACCGGCAAACCTGACTACAACGCTGGGCAGAGAAGGGTCTGATTTTACCGCCGCCATTCTTGGTAATGTGCTGAATGCAGAGAGCGTTTCCTTCTGGAAAGATGTGCCCGGTGTGCTTAGCGCCGATCCGAAAAAGATGGAAGGCACTACAAAAATTGATTCACTTTCGTACCGCGAAGCTGTGGAAATGACTCATTCGGGTGCAAAAATAATCCATCCCAAAACCATGAAACCGCTTCATAATAAAGGTATTCCGCTTTATGTGAAATCCTTTTTGGCGCCCGACGATCCCGGGACGGTAATTCATCAAATCAATCACAAAATTGAATTGCCACCTATTTTTATTTTACGCGAGAATCAGGTACTCATTACGCTTTCTCCAAAAGATTTTTCATTTATAAACATAGAAGACATCGATCGCGTTGTGAACTTTCTGGTTGAAAACCGGGTGAAGGTTACGCTGATGCAGCAATCGGCCATCGACCTGAACCTGGTTCTTGATGCACAGGAGGCCGATTGGGACTGGCTGATGCAGGAGTTGGAGCCCTATTACACTTTACGCTACAACACCGGGCTTACCTTAATAACAATAAGGCACTACACCGAAGAAGTGCTCGACTGGATGGTAAAGGAGAAAGATATTTATCTGGAACAACACAGTCGGCTTACCGCAAGAATGTTGGTGAAAGATTAACTTTACCAAAATCAGGAATATTTCGGATAAAGTATGTTTAGCATTGTAATTTTGCAGTAACTTACCTGACAAATTATGCAAAATTGCTTGCAATGAAACAGAAAAAGCTACTGCCCTGGGCTATTGGTTTACTGGTTTTGATTATTGTATTTCTTGTTCTTGGAAAAAAGGCCGGTTGGCTGGGACAAGAATATGCAATAAGTGTTTCCACACAAAAGGTGGAGAGTAAAACCATTACAGAATCTGTAACTGCCAATGGTAAAATACAACCTAAAACGGAAGTGAAAATCAGTCCTGATGTGTCAGGAGAGATTATTGAATTGTATGTGGAAGAAGGAGATCAGGTTCAGGCTGGTGACCCGTTGTGTGTGATAAAACCCGACATGTATGTTTCGGCATTAAATCGTGCAGAAGCAGCTCTTAACTCGTCTAAAGCCAGACAGGCACAGGCAGAGGCTCAGCAAATAGAGCGCGAACTGGCTTTTAAACGGGCAAAGCAGTTGTTTGAAACCAATACCATTCCGGTGTCGGAGTTTGAAGCCGCCGAAGCTGCATTTAAGGTGGCTCAGTCCGAAGTTCGGGCTGCCGAGTTTTCGGTAAAAAGTGCAGAGGCATCTGTAGCCGAGGCTTTGGAGCAGCTTACCAAAACCAGAATTTTTTCACCCATATCGGGAACTATTTCGGCATTGAATGTGGAAAAAGGCGAACGCGTGGTTGGCACAAGCATGATGACCGGAACAGAAATGATGGTGGTTGCAGATCTCGATAAAATGGAAGTTCAGGCCGAAGTAAATGAAAACGATATTGTAAAGGTTTCGCTTAACGATACGGCATTTATTGAGGTTGATGCGTACCTAAACAGGAAATTCAAAGGGCTGGTTACCGAAATTGCCAATTCGGCAAAAATTTCCGGCGCTGCAACCGATCAGGTAACCAATTTCGATGTGAAAGTTTTGTTGTTACACGAATCATACGCAGATTTAATCGATTCAACCAGAAACAGAATGTATCCGTTTCGGCCCGGCATGTCTGCAACCGTTGATATTATTACCAATACACGTGAAAATGTAATTTCTGTGCCCATTGCTGCCGTTGCAACGCGCATTTTGGATGAAAAAAAGAACAAAGAACAGGTGGACGGAATGCAACAGGAATTAAATAAGGCAGACGAACGGGTAGAAGTGGTTTTTTTACACAACAGCGGCAGAGCAAACCAGGTGAAGGTTCAGACCGGTATTCAGGACAATGTAAGCATAGAGATTCTGGAAGGACTGGCCGAAGGCGATGAGGTTATTGTAGCGCCTTACAATGCAATTAGCAAAACCTTAGCCGATAGTATGGCAGTTAAAGTTGTACCTGAGGAGGAATTGTTTAAAGGAGAAAAATAGGTCAATCTGCAAAATAATCTCTCGCAGTAATTTCTGTTAACCCGGTGGTTTGAACCTGGTTCACCACCAACAGCGATGTTTCTGCAATGTTTTTTCCCTGAAAACGGTAGTTTTTATTCAGTACGATTGTTTCCGGTTTCAGCTGTGAGTAGGTTACTTCAAAACTGTAGGTTACATTTTCCAGAAAACTGTTGTTTGAAGTCCCAACAGCCAGCGCTTTCCCCTGCCGGTTGTGTTTTCCCGAAATGGCCGAGCCTTCAATCTTTTTTACTGAATAATTGTCTTTGGAAACCGTAATTTTTCCGCTAAACGATGAAGCATGAAAATCCTGCGAACCAGCAAGTGTCGGTTTTTCCTGGCTGAACGAGATTACCCAGTATGAATTGCCGTCAATTTCCGGTTCATTTTCAAGCTTCAGTTCAAATTGTCCCAAAATTCCCGGATTTAAAACCGAAGTGGCAGCTCTTACCCAGTCGAGTTCCAGGAGTTCATCGAAGTTGGTTGTACCGGTTGAAAAGCTGTAATCGGGTTCAGCCTTTTTTATACTGTATTTCCGCATTCTGAAAGCATCTGTTTTCGACGGTTGTTTATACCCGGTTTTGTCGAAAATCAAAACTTCTGCTTTTTCTGTTGTCTTTATGGTGTCATCCACTGTTTTTTCGTTTTCGAAAGTACAGACCAGGTTAAAAGGCCCGCCCAGAAAATTGTAGGGTGTATTTTCAGCGGCCATCCTCAAAATCCGGATCAAAACCCTCGATTGAGCGGCAACATCCACGTCTTCTATGTCGTACGATTGAGGTTGGAGTTTTATGATGTTGAATTCGCGATCAAAAAGCGATCTAACTGCAAACGTGTCGTTTTTAAACCCCACAGCCGAAAAAAATATTTGTTTCGAAATCATTTCCTCCGGAATTTTAAGCTGAAAATTTCCGTTTTCATCGCTGGCTGTGCCATAAAAAGTGCCTTCTATGCCAATGTTGGTGTAGGCCACAGCTTCGTTTGTTGCCTGATTGATTACTTTTCCCTTAATCGTTTGTGCTACACGGGTTTCGGTTTGGCTAAAAACCTCGTGTCCAAAAACCAGGGCAATAAGCAGGATGATATATTTGTTCATTGTTTTCAAAATTTGCAATAAAAGTAATAAAATCGTACCATTCACTTCAATAATAACGTTACAATACCGTTTTATTATTTGTTATATTTGCTCAAAATCAAAAAGCATGATTAAAAAACACCACATACTCATATTTTTTCTGGTCACATTAATTTTTTCTTCGTG
>CAZCPH010000023.1:0-2396 GCA_964500105.1 uncultured Mariniphaga sp.
GCGATGCAAATATATTGCTAATTTTTTGTTATCGCAAAATATTGAAAAAAAATTCAGCAAAACATAAGCTTGAACGGTTTTCAACGCAATCCTGCCAATTTTTTGATTTCATTTAATTTGTTCAGTGCTTCAATTGGTGTGAGATTGTTAATATCGAGATGCGCAATTTCGTCACGAATTTGTTTCAGCACCGGGTCATCCAGCTGAAAAAAGCTAAGTTGCATCCCTTCCCGTTTGGAACCGATTTCACCAAGCGGTTTGGAAAGGTCTTCCTTTTCTTTACTGCCTTCCAGTTTTTTCAGGATTTGTTCAGCCCGTTTGGTAACCGATTTGGGCATACCCGCCATATTGGCAACGTGAATACCAAAACTATGGTTGCTTCCGCCACGCACCAGTTTGCGCAGAAAAATTACCTTATTCCCCACTTCCTTGATGGACACATTGAAATTTTTCACCCGTGGAAAAGCGCCTTCCATCTCATTCAGTTCGTGGTAATGCGTGGCAAAAAGGGTTTTTGCTTTGGCCCGCGGATGTTCGTGCAGATGCTCCACAATAGACCAGGCAATGGAAATACCATCGTAGGTAGAAGTTCCGCGTCCCAGTTCATCGAACAGAATCAGGCTGCGGTCCGATACGTTGTTCAGGATACTTGCAGCTTCGTTCATCTCAACCATAAACGTGGATTCGCCCAGCGAAATGTTGTCGGATGCGCCTACGCGTGTAAAAATTTTATCTACCAACCCGATTTTAGCTTTTTGTGCAGGAACAAAACTACCCATTTGGGCCAGCAGAGTAATCAGTGCGGTTTGTCTCAACAGTGCCGACTTTCCCGCCATGTTCGGCCCGGTAATGATAATAATCTGCTGCTCTTCCTGATCAAGATGCACATCGTTGGCAATGTACGACTCGCCAATGGGCAGCTGATGCTCAATCACCGGATGGCGCCCCTCTTTTATGTCTATTTCAGTGCTGTCGTTCACCTCGGGCCTGAAATAGCCGAAGCTTTCGGCACAACTGGCAAACGAAAGCAAACAATCGATTTTTGCCAGAATATTTGAATTTAGCTGAATAGCCGAAATATAATCCGAAAGCGCCAGAATGAGGTCATTAAAAAGTTTCGTTTCGAGTGTCAGAATTTTTTCCTCGGCCCCCAGAATTTTCGATTCGTATTCTTTCAGTTCTTCTGTGATATAGCGTTCGGCACTCACCAGCGTTTGTTTTCGAATCCAGTCGGAAGGCACTTTGTCTTTGTGCGTATTGCGCACTTCAATGTAATAACCGAAAACATTGTTGAACCCCACTTTTAGCGATGAAATGCCGTGTTTTTCGCTTTCCCGCTTTTGCAATTGCACCAGGTAATCTTTTCCCGAGTAGGCAATTTTCCGCAAATCGTCCAGTTCCTCAGATATCCCCTCAGCAATCACTTTTCCTTTGTTCACTGCCGTTGGTGGATCGGCCACAATTTCCTTCTGAATCCGGTCGCGTATCAGATTGCAGTTATTAAGTTGTTCGGCAAACCGGTTCAACGTTTCATTTTCGGCATCCGCACAAACCTGCTTAATGGGTGCAATGGCGTTCAGAGCATTTTTTACCTGCACCATTTCGCGTGGATTGATACGTCCCACAGCCACTTTGGAGACCAGACGCTCCAAATCACCAATCTGCCGCAGGTGGTCTTCCAGATTCTCTTTTGTTTCCGGATGTTTCAGAAAAAATTCCACCGCGTCGAGTCGTTCATTAATAGGACCAATATCTTTTAAAGGCAGTGCCATCCAGCGTTTCAGTAACCGCGACCCCATAGGAGAAATGGTTTTATCAACCACCTGAAGTAACGATTTCCCCCCTTCGTGAATGGGTGCAAAAAGTTCAAGATTCCGGATGGTAAACCGGTCGAGCCAAACGTAATGTTCTTCTTCGATACGGCTTAAACCCGTAATGTGTTTAATCTGATGGTGCTGGGTTAGATCAAGATAGTGCAAAACAGCTCCTGACGCAATAATAGCCAGTTGCATATTCTGAATGCCGTAGCCTTTCAGTGACGTGGTTTCAAAATGCCGGACAAGGCGATCGCTGGCGGCATCGCTGGTATAAACCCAGTCTTCGAGATTGTAGGTATAATATTTATTTCCAAAGATTTCGGTGAACTCCTGTCCCCTGCCCCGCTGAAACAGCACCTCTTTGGGCTGAAATGAACTGAGCAGTTTATCGATGTATTCGTAGTTTCCTTCGGCAGTTAAAAATTCACCGGTTGAAATATCGAGAAACGCCACACCTGCCATTTTTTTATCGAAATGGACCGATGCAAGGAAGTTGTTTTCGCGGTTTTCCAGAATATTTTCGTTGATTGAAACACCGGGTGTAACCAGCTCGGTAATGCCACGTTTTACAATATTTTT
>CAZCPH010000023.1:2406-16180 GCA_964500105.1 uncultured Mariniphaga sp.
CACAGATTGCCACCCGCTGCCCCGCACGAACAAGTTTGGGCAGGTAGGTGTCGAGCGCATGGTGCGGAAAACCGGCCAGCTCTACATAACTGGCAGCTCCGTTTGCCCTGCGCGTGAGCGTAATACCCAAAATTTCGGCTGTTTTAATGGCATCTTCGCCAAAAGTTTCATAAAAATCGCCCACCCGGAACAGCAACACGGCATCCGGATGTTTGTCCTTGATTTTATAGTACTGCTTCATCAAGGGCGTTTCCACATATTTTTTCGCATCTGTCATCGGGAAACAAAGATAGTGGTTTGAATTTCCCGATAAAAATATTCGGGGTTTGGTTCAGTCATTATTTTTCAACAAAAAATCGAGGTAACTTTTGCGGTTAATGAGTTTTAAACCTCCGTTGTATTCAGTTTTCCAGGCTTTGGGTATTCTGTATTTATCTTTGTTCAATTTAATTTCATAACCGGTAATACCTGTATCCGTCTCTTCTACATAATCTATTTCTGTACCTGAGTAGGTTCTCCAAAAGTAGGAATGTACATTTTTCCTGCAATTAAGTATTTGTTTCCTACGTTCAGCTACAACAAAGTTTTCCCAAAGATTTCCGATATCCATTCTATAATCAAGCGGTTTTAAGTTATCGATTAAAATGTTTCTTATGCCATTGTCATAAAAATAGATTTTATCCATTTTGGAAACTTCGCTTCGGGGATTGCGACTAAAGGGCGGCAGCCTGAAAATTACAAATGCTTTTTCCAACAAATCAATGTATCGCTCAACCGTTTCCCTGTTAATTCCAAGCTTGTTGGTTAGTTCATGAATGGAAACCTGCTGTCCGACCTGAAAAGCTATCAATCGGAGCAGATCCCTGATTTTTGTGATATATTTGACAGTTGTCAGTTGCAAAACATCTTTAAATAAATATGATTCACTGATGTCTTCAAGAATTTCCTTTTTTTGATTCGGGCTGCTCGTGTAAACCTCAGGATACGATCCATAAATCAACAAATCTTCCAGTTGCTGATCCAGTTCGTATTTATTCATCTCACCCGAAATCTCTTCCAACGACAAAGGGAGCAGATGGAAAATCCGTTTACGCCCGGTTAACGGCTCTGAAGCACTGTTTGCTATATCAAAGGAAGATGAGCCAGTTGCAATAACTTTCAAATGTGGCATTTCATCATACATGATTTTTAGAACCAGACCAATATCCGGTACACGTTGCGCTTCATCAATGATTAAAAGCTGGTATCCTTCCGTTAGATCAGAATAAACTTTTAAGTCACGCTGCATTAACAGGTTTTCATTTTTGCTTAAATCTGCTGAGATATACAAAGCCCGTAATCCGGATTCCTTTTCGAATGATTTTACCAGCGTTGTCTTTCCGGCCTGTCTTGGACCGTATATCAACATTATTTTCCTGCTTCTTGCCAGGTGATCCAAACATTCTTTCTGAATATACCGATAAATCATTGTCTGATATTTTTTTCAAAAATACAAATTTTTACGGTTGACCATAAATATTCATACAAAATTTTTACGGTTGACCATAAATATTCGTATGAAATTTTTATGGTATAAATAATTCAGAATAGAGGAAAAACAAGAAATAGCATATCGCGGAGAGATGCCATCCCGGAGAAAACCAATCAATGCCAGGCGCCCAGAATAGCTCCCATTATGACATAGATAACCACATTGTAGCCCACATTGATAAAAAACAACCCCCAGGGCTTCCTTTCATAAAGCACATCGTTTAACCGACTTGTACCAATCCAGAAAATCGCAATCATCAGTCCGGCAAAAATGCCAAAACCGGCATTGGCCTGTGCACCAATAAACATGGCTATGGCCAATGCGGCCAGCACAGTTGCAATGTAATTCACCAGTAAAATCACAGGGAAAGGCAATCTGCCTTCAGTCAAATCTTCCTCTTTAAAACCGTGCAATTTCATCCACCTTTTCCCAAATAAAGGGCCATACCAAAACCAGCCAACAATAAATGAGCTAAGCGCTGCCACTGCAACAGCCAGATAGTTAATACCTCCAAATACTTCTGATGGCTCCATAGTTTCATTTTTAAATTAAACAGGTATAATTTACGACATTTAAATCTTTTTTTCGATCTTTGCCTTTGGAAAATTAAAGAAGGGGAAGATATGAGTTGTGCAGGATGCGCGTTCAACACCATAAATACTGAAGAAAAAGCTGACGTTTACAATTGGCTGAACGATTTACCAGATACATCGGATCAATCTGATATAGTTGAGGTTAAGTTTAAAACAACACGAAAGGAATTTTACAGAAATACCGATGGAATCCCGCTGAAAAGAGGCGACAGGGTGGTTGTGGCCACTTCGCCCGGACACGATGTGGGAGAAGTTACCCTGACCGGTTATCTGGCAGATAAGCAATTTGAGCGGAAGGTAAAAAATCCGCGGCGATATACTTTAAACACCATTTACCGCAAAGCTACCGAAAACGATTTGCAGGTTTTAAACGATGCACGTGGCCGGGAGAAACTAACGCTGATCCGCTCGCGGCAAATTGCTGCCGATTTGGGCCTCGACATGAAAATTGGCGAAGTGGAATACCGGGGCGACGGCAAAAAAGCCATTTTCTACTACATTGCCGACGGACGGGTGGACTTCCGCGAACTGATTAAACATTATGCCCGCGATTTCAAAATAAAAGTGGAAATGAAACAAATCGGGGCACGGCAGGAAGCCGGACTGGTAGGTGGAATTGGCTCGTGTGGGCGGGAATTGTGCTGCTCGAGCTGGAGAACAGATTTCTCAAGCATTTCCTCTGATGCAGCACAAAAACAAGGCCTATCGCCATCGGCACAAAAAATGGCGGGCGCCTGCGGAAAACTGAAATGTTGTCTGCTTTACGAACTCGACGTTTACATGGAAGCACGTCAGGAATTCCCGGAAGAACTCATGGTGCTCGAAATGGCCAAAGGATTGGCCAAACCATTGAAAACAGACTATCTGAAAAAAGAAATCTGGTTTACTATGCAGGGAGACTCCACATCGGGAACCTTTGCACTTTCCTTAAAAGAAGTAAAAGATATCATTCAGCAGAACAAAAAAGGCAAAAGACCCGAATTGCCCAAAAAAGAGGTTGCCACCGACGACGAAATGGCCTGGCAAACCATGAATAACGAAAGCATGGACCGGTTTGAACAGAAGAATCAGTCAAAAAGCAAAAACCGCAGGAAAAAGGGCAATTTTAAAAAGCGGCGGCCAAAAATTAAACTGAACAAAAACTGATACGCTACTTCTCTTCTGTATATTGTAAAATCTTCGTTTTCAAATCATTGAAGGCAACGGGTTTTGACAAATAGTCGTCGCACCCTGCCTGATATGCTTTTTCCATGTCGCCCTTCATGGCATAGGCTGTTTGAATGATAACCGGCAGATCGGGAAATTCAGATTTAATGATTTTAGTCGCTTCAAACCCGCTCATTTCAGGCAGTCTGACGTCCATTAAAACCAAATCTGCCCCGTTTTTGCGGAGGTAATCTATTCCACCGGATGGATGATCGAAATTCACTATACTGCAGCCAAGCAAAGTAGCTACACTTTTCAAGTATTCGATACTCGAGGGGTCGTCTTCAAAGGATACGATTCTTTTCGGGCTTTTCACAGTTTGATTGTCATTTATTTGTTTCTGATTGTCTTTTTTTCCGGTATTCGATTTGTTCGGAAAGCGTGGTAAAGACACATAAAAACAGGAGCCAACACCTTTTTCAGATTCCACCCAAACTTTTCCTTCCAGCCGTTCAACAATACCCGAAACGATAGCCAGACCAAGACCGGTTCCTTCATACTGCCGCGATAATCCTTCCTGTGCCTGCCTGAACGATTCAAAAATAATGTTGGTTTCCTGCTCGTCAATCCCGATACCAGAATCTTCAACAAACAGAACCAGCTCATCTTCAGATGATTTATAGCAACCGAAATTGATGTATCCGCTGTCTGTAAATTTGAATGCATTATCGAGCAAATTCCGCAGAATCTGGTAAATCCGGTTTTTGTCTGAATTCAATCTGTTTTGACCGGGCTTCCCGCAATAGCAAACATTGAAACGAATCTCCTGAAGCTTTTCAGCTTTCTGGTTCGTATAAAGTTCGAACATCTCCTTCAGCAAATCATTAATATTGAATTGGTTGAAAGCAACTTTCAACTGATTTGACTGAATTAGTGAAATATCGATAATATCATCAATAACAGCAGTTAACCGCTGTCCGGAGGTTTCTATAATTTTCCCAAACGACTCCAGTTTGTCAGGCGCCAGGTCACCTGATGTTATGATACTCGAAAAGCCAAGAATAGCGTTAAGCGGTGTACGGATTTCGTGGCTCATATTGGCCAGAAACAGCGATTTGAGTTTGTCGCTTTCCTCTGCTTTTTGTCTGGCCGCTTCCAGCTCTTCTATCATCTTTTTCCGGTGGGTAATATCGTGTCCAATGCCAACCAAACCAATAATTTCACCCTTTTTATTCTTCAGGGGAACTTTTGTTGTTAACAGCCAGCGTTGTGGCTCTCCCGGAAGTATTTCTTCCCTGTTTAAAATCGTTTTGCCCTGTTCAATAACCTGCCTGTCGTCTTCGAAATACTTCTCAGCAATCTCCTTCGGAAAAATATCGAAATCGGTCAGGCCAATCACTTCTTCAGGTTTCCTGACACCACAGTTGAGCAAGTCGCCTTTGTTGGCGACAATCTTCCGGTACTGCGCATCTTTCATGTAAATGGCATCGGGCAAATTCTGAATCAGTGTGTTTAAAAGTGTGTTAACCTCGCTTAACTTGTTTTCTACTTTTTTTGCGGAAGTTATGTCCTGAACGGTGCCCCGCAAAAAATAACCGACTGGACCTCTTTCGCTATCGGGTTTACAAATAATTTCAATCCACTTTCCGGCATCATTTCCAGCTTTAATCTGAAACTGATGTTCGAAGGGTTTGCCCTCGTTAATTGCAGATTGGATGGCACTTTTAAACAACTTAAAATGCTCTTCGCCTGTAAAATGTTTAAAATCCTCTATTCCCGGTGACGAAGAGATATTCTCTTTTCCCAGAATGTGTAAAAGCTGTTCAGACCAGTTTAAACGGTTGTTTTCAGGATCATATTTCCAGTTTCCGATGCGGGCAATTTGTTGTGCAAGTTTAAGGTCTGTGAGACTTTCGTGCAGGGCGCCCTGCGAATTAACAACGTCTGTTATGTCGTGCGCAACTCCAAAAATCCTTTTTTTATCTTCGCGGTATTCGGCAATTGCATGAATATGGCGAATCTGGCCATTATCAGGTCGTTTGATTTTATACCGGATGTTGTAAGGTTTTTTTCCCGCAATTAAGTCCTCCACTTCTTTATCAAGATACTGGCGATATTCCGGAAGGGCTATTTTCTTTAATGTATCCAATGTCATAGCATTGGTTTCCAGTCCATATATTTCGGCTGCACCGCGAGTTCCGTAAATCATCCCGGTTTGCAGATCAATTTCCCACGAACCAAACGAAGCCAGCTTTTCAGCGCGCTCCATTCTGCGGTTGTTGATTTTTATCTCTTTTTCTGCAACCGCTTCAGCTGATATGTCGGAATAACTGACCACAGCCATGCCGCCATTCAGACCTTTCACTGACGCCTTAAAAACTTTTTGTGCGCTGTTCCCGTTGTTTTTCACTATAAAACTTTCGGTTTCTCCGGGCACAAGAATGCGCTGGCACAAACAATGCTGATTTTTGTCGTTGCACGGTTTATCGTCGTAAAACAATTGCATAAAGCAGGAATTTGCCCCAACTTCCACTTTCGGGTCGTTGGTTCGAACAATTGCTTTCTGTTGCAGGTCTATTACATAATAATGGTTCGGCAGCGCCCCCAAAATATCTTCTGCTGTCATATCTTCTTTTCTGTTACTGATAAAACTTAAATTAATAGCATGTACACAATTGCTGTTTATTCATGTCGTTTCATCCGTAAAATTTGTTCTGGTTTTGCAACTTATTTCAAAACCGGGTTTGTATATCAATCACGGTACAAAAATATACAATCTTAAACAATACAAAAACGAAAATTTAAAAAACTAACAATCAGCATTTTGGTAATTTGGTGGGAAAAAAAACCGAACTACAGGTAAGCATCTCCAACAGATTCTGTCCAATGTTCAAAATCAGAGTCTGAAAAGGAAACTTCTTTGTAAACATCTGTAATAATGGTTCTTGAAACCGTTTCGAAATCCTGTTTTCGCGGCAGCACCATTATTCCGCCCAACTCAACTGCTGCCGGACTAACAACCAATTGTTTTTCACCGGTTTCATAAAAATGAGATGGCCTCAGCTTTTCCCGCGGAAAAACAATTACCCTCCATTCACCTTTTTCAAAAAAAGTCAAAATATTCATCATTGGTTCATTTTGGATTTTCCCGGGAAACGAAAAATATATCCGGCGAAAAGCTTCAGTAATTTCTTCCTCACCGGATGAAAAAACAGCCAAAAACTTTCGTAAATAATTTTTCGCGGCAATTATTTTCAGTCCCGGTTTCTCCATAAGTACTTCTGTGTGATTTTGCTCCAGGCTTTCCAGTTCCTTTTCTATGGGTAAAAATCCCCTGTTTCCGGCCTGAAAATGAAAATGATCGGGAGCGGATGCCCCACATTGCGGACCATTATAAAAAACGGTGAATCCGTGCAATTCGCGGGCAAGCCTTAGCATGTCGGGGAAAAAATTCAAAATCTGCTGTGGTTTATGTTCAATAAGCGGAATGGTCAAATGAACCGGAAAGACAGGAAACGGATTTACCAGAATCATAAATTTCTCCTGAAACATAAGCGTTTTCTGTTCTTCAGGCAGATTCTGCGGACACAAAAAACAAGGGCGTTCGGCAATACTTTTAGCGTCAACTTTGGCTGCGGATGATCGAATTCGACCGGGATTATGCTGAGCGATAATTTGGAAATGTCCGAAATCAAAACTCCGGGTTTGCACTTCAGACAGCGCCTCGTAATTTTTCCGTGCAAGTTCCCATGTTTCCCGCTGTTGTTTAACCAGTGCAACAGCCTGCTGATTTAAATTGGAAACCGGGCCGTAATTTGAAAGTTCTTCCGAAGAAATTATCTTTTGCTCTACCATCATAATCTGACTTTTGCCTACTGAGACTGTCAACTGAGACTGTTCACAACCTACTTTTTCATCCGTGCCAGCAATTCAATGGTTCGGATGCGGTCTTTATACAAATTATGCGCATTTTGCTTGCCAATATCCAACGATGCGTCGGTATTGTCTTCCCAACGGCGGCACAGGTAAACCGGCTCATAAATACGCCCAATTTTATACGTACGCGAAATGGCCAGCCCCACAGCATAATCTTCGCCATAACTCACATTGGGCACTTTTATCTGGCGTAAAACCGGTGTATAAAACGCGCGTGGAGCGCCTAATCCGTTAATTCGCAACGCGTTATTCGGCCCGTTGTCCGGTGTCCATTCCCTGTGGTCGATTAATCCCGGCGGAATTTCTTCCAGTTTGAAATTGGTCATTTGGTAGCTGCCAATTACCATGGCACACTTTTCCTCGTGAAATTTATCCACAATGGTTTGCAGCGTATTTTCGCTGGCATACAAATCGTCGCTGTCGAGTTGCACGGCAAACCGCCCACACTTTTCATGAAAAATACCTTCGTTCCAGCAGCCGCCAATTCCCAGATCTTTGCGTTCGGGAATCAAATGAATCAACATTCCTTCGTTGGCATACTTTTCAAGAATTTCGGTTGTTCCGTCGGTAGAATAGTTGTCCACCACAATCAGGTTAAACCAGAAATCCGTTTTTTGCATCAAAACCGATTCTACGGCATCTTTTATGGTTTTCGCCCGGTTACGCACCGGGATAATTACCGATGCTTCCACCGGAAATTGTTTTTCAGAAAAATCAACTTCTTTAAACGGAGGTGAAAGAAAAGCTCCGATTTTTTTCAGGTGATTTGTGCAGGCTTTTTCCATTTCAATCTGCTTCTCGCGGGCAGAAGCACTCACATAATCGAACTGCTTTTCGCCCGATTTACGGGTATCGGCTTCCACCATGGTAAACAAAAACTCGGGTATGCGCACAAGTTCCCCCAATCGCGAAGCGTGAAGCCGAAGTGCATAATAGCCTGCAAACTGAAAATTTTCCTCTAAAAAACTTTTCAAAACATCGGTTCGAAAAAACTGAACCGGGCCAAAGTTAAAGTCGTCACGCAGACTTCCTTTCTGATAATCGATGACCGGATGGGCAGTTTCTTCGCCGTTTTTCACTTCGCGGTAATCGGCGTAAACCATAGCAGCGCTGGTATTTTCGGCTACCTGAGCCAGGCGTTCAATGGCAAACTGCCCCATTTCCAATGCGGTGTTGCGCAACGCCAGAAAAGCAAAGTCTGCCAAAGCCTTTTGTGCAATGAACCGCATGGTTTCGGCAGATAATGGCTGCTCCACAACCAGAATTTCACAATCCTGAAGTTCCGCTTTTTCAAGACTAACCACAAAAACGTTGTTAACCAAAGTGTTTGTTTTAAGTTCTGAAACCAGTTTTTGGGTTTCCTCCATTCCGAAATAAGCGATAAAACAGTCGATTTTATTCATATCAAGTTTGATTTCATTTTCAGTTGAGAAAAGAATTTTCTTTTCATTTTCTGTCGGCTTGCAGGGGCTCGAACCCTGGACCCGCTGATTAAGAGTCAGCTGCTCTGCCAACTGAGCTACAAGCCGTTCTCATACAAAAGTAGCCAATTGAAGTCAGATTGAAAAAACTAAAGTCTGATAATTTCAGGCGGACTCAGCCAGCTTTCATTATTCAGTCGATCGAGCACAGAGATGCGTACTTCGTATTTTTTTCGTTTTTGATTGATGCGTTCAAATTTGTATTTATCCACATTCTTATCCAGAATAACATGAATAAATTCCGGATTCTCCGGGTTCAGTTCAATGCCTTCCTCATTCAAATAAAGGATAAACCGATAGGGCTTGTCCAATTCCAAATCTGTTTCCCCGACTTTCCATTTTACGTTTCTGCCTCGTTGCTTGAATTTGGCCACCGGCTGCGGCGGCTGGTGGTCGAGCCAGGGCATCGGCGGCACCAGTGCAGGTAGTTTGTACAAATCCTGTTTCAGGCTATCCTGAAAACCCATTAAATCACGTTTAAAATGTTTGCTGCTGTAAAAAGCCGAACCGTCAATGCCGGGGATTTCGCGCAGCATACGTATTTGTTTGGGAAGTTCGCCGGGTTGCGTCCATTCCTTCACTTCCGAAGCCGGGTCGCTTTTATAAACGCCGTGGCCGATGTACATTCCTCGGTCGTATGTATGCAGCTTCCACCAGTGTGCCAGCTTTTCAAAATCGGCAAGCGGGTGGCCAACCTGCCAGTAAAGTTGGGGAAGCGTGTAGTCAATCCAGCCGTTTTCCTGCCATTTGATGATATTGGCATACAGGTGGTCGTAGTTGGTTGCGCCGGCACGTGAATCGGAGCCGCGCGGGTCGTCGGCTATGTTGCGCCACACGCCAAACGGACTGATGCCAAATTTCACCCAGGGTTTTACCGACTTGATGGTGTCGTTCAGCATTTTGATGATGATGTCCACATTTTCGCGGCGCCAGTCGGCCTTATCTTCCGGGAAAAATCCGCGGTTGTAAAATGCAAACGAAGCCGTGTCGGGAAAATCTTCCTGCAACGGATACGGATAAAAATAGTCATCGAAATGAATGGCATCCACATCGTACCGCGAAACAATGTCTTTTACCACCTTCGCGGCAAATTCCCGTGTTTGCGGCAGTCCGGGGTCGAAATAGAGGCTGTTGCCGTATTTCAGAATCCACTCGGGGTGCTGAAAAGCAATGTGGTTTCCGGCCAGCGGCTGCTGGTGGTTCAGCGCCACCCGGTACGGATTGAGCCAGGCATGCAGTTCCATGCCGCGCTTGTGGCATTCTTCAATCCAGAACTGCAGCGGGTCGTAAAACGGATCGGGCGCCTGCCCCGGTATTCCGGTGAGGTAACGCGACCACGGCTCCAGTTGCGAGGGATAAAATGCATCGGAAGTTGGCCGCACCTGCAAAATGATGACATTCATGCCCAGTTTTTCATGCATGTTCAAAATGTCAATCACCTCCTGTTGCTGCTGTTCGGTGGTCAGTCCCGGTTTCGAGGGCCAGTCGATGTTGGCCACGGTAGCCACCCAAACGGCACGGAATTCGAATTTTGGAGGAAATGTTTGGGCCGAAACAAATAACCCTGCAGTTAATATGAAAAACAGACTTAAAAAATACCTCATAGTTTTATCTTAAATGGTTTAACTCCTGGTCCACCCGCTCTTTCAGGTAAACCTTAATCAACGATTGATAAGGCACATCTCTTTTCCGGGCAAGCATTTTAATTTCATCCAGAATGTATTCCGGCAAACGTAAAGAAATTGTTTTGCTGGACGGTTTCAGGTTCGGAAAAACCATTCTCTCAGATTTTTCCCAATCCAAATATTCCGATGAATCATTCTTAGCCCAAAACTCCCGTTCTTCATCTTCATTTTTAAATTCCGGAATTATTTTCAACTCTTTCATTATAAATTCTCCTTTCCTTCTTATTCATATCTCTTGCCGAAATTACCCGAATCAAATTTTCTCTCAAAGTAAACACCACGAATAATAATCTTCCTGAGTCTGTAATTCCAAGTATAAACCAGCGCTTTTCGATACCTGAGTGTTTTATATCTACATTAACAACTATGGGCTCATTAAAAAAAACCTGCTCGCATTCACCCCGTGAAACCTGATGTTTTAGCCAGTTTTTGAGTGAATTTCCCTCATCCCATTCGAAGCCGTTAATATTTTCAATAAACCTTTTCATGTATATTGCAAATATATACATTACAGATTAAATTTAGTTTTGATATTTATTTTTCAGTGGAAAATAATTCATATTTTGATTTTAATTATCAGATTTTTTATGCTAAATCAATCCTCGTCTTAAATGGAATGGTTCAATATTTTCTAATTTTGACAAAATTTTCAACTATGATACTCATTGCAGACAGCGGCTCCACCAAAACAAGCTGGTGCTTTTCGGAAAAAGGAAAAGAACCGGAACAGTTTAACACCGGCGGAGTGAATCCGTTTTTTCGTACAACCGAAAACATTGTTACCGAATGGAAAGAAACTCCGCTGGCTAACCTCTCAGGGAAAGTTAAAAGCGTGTTTTTTTACGGTGCCGGAGTTGTAAATGAAGAAAAAGCATCGGTCATAAAAAAAGCGCTCGATGTATTTTTCCCCAAAGCCCAAAAAGAAGTGCACAGCGATTTGCTGGCGGCAGCACACGCCACGCTGGGCAACAAAAGCGGCATTGCCTGCATTTTGGGAACCGGCTCCAACTCCTGCCTGTACGACGGCCAAAAAATTACCGCACATGTTCCACCGCTGGGATTTATTCTGGGCGACGAAGGCAGCGGGGCGGTTTTGGGCCGGCAACTGGTGGGCGATTACCTAAAAAAAACAATGCCTGCGGAATTGCAGCACCTGTTTCAAAAAAAATATCCCATGGAATACGCCGAATTTTTAAACCGGGTTTACCGGCAAGAAAAACCCAATCGGTTTCTGGCTGGTTTTGTGCCGTTTTTAAATGAAAACATTCAAAATGAATATTGCAAAAACCTGGTGGAAAATGCATTCGAATCTTTTATTGGGCGCAATGTGGCGCAATACCCCGGTTACCAAAATCAGTCCCTTTGTTTTGTGGGTTCTGTGGCTTTCTATTTTCAGGAACAGTTAAAAAACGTACTTTTGAAGCGAAATCTGGTTCCGGGAGTTATTTTGAAGGAACCTTTATTCAAGTTAATGGAGTTTCACCTGCAAAATGATAACCATGAGTAGCATAACCGAATCAAGTTCGTCGTACGACAACCTCGAAAAAATGAGCATTCTGGAGTTGCTGGAAGGCATTCACAACGAAGACAAAAAGGTATTGCCGGCGGTGGAAAAAACCATTCCGCAAATTGAAAAACTGGTTGCGGAAATTGTTCCGCGCGTAAAAAAAGGCGGACGGCTGTTTTACGTCGGCGCCGGCACCAGCGGGCGGCTGGGAATTCTCGATGCCTCCGAAATTCCTCCAACCTTTGGCGTAGGCTACGATTTGGTCATCGGGCTGATTGCCGGCGGCGACCAGGCCATTCGCAAAGCCGTGGAATCGGCTGAAGACGATGAAAACCTGTCGTGGCTGGAGCTGCAAAAATTTAACATTAACAAGCTGGATACAGTGGTTGGTATTGCCGCCTCGGGCCGAACACCGTTTGTGATTGGCGCCGTAAAAAATGCCCGCGAACATGGCATTTTAACGGCCTGCATTACCAGCAATCCGGATTCTGCACTGGCACAAAACGTGGACATTCCTATTGAAGCCATTGTGGGGCCTGAGTTTGTTACCGGCAGCACCCGCATGAAATCGGGAACCGCCCAAAAACTTATACTGAATATGATTACCACCACGCTGATGATACAGATGGGCCGGGTAAAGGGCAACAAAATGGTTAACATGCAGTTAACCAACAAAAAACTGGTGGAACGCGGCACCCGCATGATTATGGACGAACTGGGCTACCCGGAAGAACAAGCCCGCAGGCTGCTTCTGCTGCACGGTTCGGTACAAAAGGTTCTTGAAGAGGCAGAAGAAAGAAAAAATTAGCCATCCTGTCACAGGAAAAAAATATTTCTATCTTTGTCGGATAGTAAACGTTCAGAAAAACATTAAAATATTGAAGATAATCATCAGGCCTGCAATTCCTGCAGGTTTATGGTTTATTAGGTTTAGTTGGTTTAGGTTTAAAAGGCTGTCATAGGGCAGCCTTTTCTTTTTGAAAAATTTTTCATTCCAACATCTCTTTTCCCAAAATCAGCACCGTCCTTTAGGGCGGTGGTTATATAATCAGCGTGAAATGATTGTTTTTGAAAAATTCTGTAACTAACATAATACAGAATTTTTCAAAAACCATTTGCCAGGCCACCGGATTCTTTCACCGCCCTGAAGGACGGTGTTAAATTTTACAGCACGATTAAAATTATGATTAGTAAAATCAGGAGCATAAACAAAATAAACTGGTTACGTACAAACAATCCCAGCAGAATCAGGATTTCCACCTCATCGTTTACAGCGGTGTACAATTCAATATCCCCTTTGTCTTTGGAAAGAAATTCGTTGGAGGTGTAGGTAATCATTTCCACGCCGTTAAACTTCCACGACCAGCGCGACTGCCAGAAGTTCTGAATCTCCAGCTCGAACCGTTTGCCGTTGATAACCACATCGCTGCGGGGGTTAAACAGGTTAATCATAACCATGCCCAGCAGCGACTGGTCGTTGGCATCGTAAATCTCCAGTTTCGACAGGAAAAACTCGCGGTTCAGGACAAACAGTTTCCCGTTAATCATAGCCTGCGCCCTGGAACTCACCATGTTCTCCCACCGGATGCTCCCGATAAGCTCTTCGCCATGCCTGATTTCCAGCCTGGAACCAAAAATACTTTTTGTCCATTGTAATTTATCCATTCTACACCCTTCAAATTGAAAATGCAAGTTAGAAAATTCTGTTGAAACCAGAAGGTGAAAAAAAGTTAAGAGGAAAAGAATGCCGGGCCTTCATCACCTCAACCTTTTCTACCGCATTGAGCGGCAAAATGCCGGGAAAAGTTACATCTGGAATTTTTCAGTTTACAATGTTTACAACCGCCTCAACCCGTGGTACTACTACAAAAAAGGCGACCAGATGAAACAGATAA
>CAZCPH010000024.1:0-2551 GCA_964500105.1 uncultured Mariniphaga sp.
CAGAACTTCATCATTTCGTTACGACGGCTTTCTATCCAATCAATTTCTGCGACAACTTTTTCTTTTCTTCCAACCGGATTTTTTTGCAGCACGGCATCCCACTGCTCGTAACGAATACGGATGTTATGAAACCCGGGAAGGATGTCTGTCAGCGGCTTTTTCAAATCTGATACCAGTGACTGAAACTTTCCGATACCTTTTCCTCCGGCGCAGGCCAGCTCGGGTGTTTCGGCTGCTTCGTATGCAATGGTGTCTTCTATAAATAAGCTCACCGCCCAAAATTCCTCTTCATCATCCAAGAAATACAATTTGTCATCGTTTGCAGGAATAACAGTCATTGCTTCGCGCATGGGATCGCCACCGGCTTTTTCAACTTTTGCCTTAATATGGTCACACACTTTTTGTATGTTTTCCATCATGGCCGGAATAGGGGAGAACACCCGTTTGTTTTTTCGCTGCAAAATATATCTGGGAGAGTTTCCTTCCGTTGTGATAATGTATGTATCGTTAATGAACCCTTCGCCAAGCGGAACAACTTCTTTTATTTTTCCATCAATTTGAAAATGGCTTGCTATTTTTGTTAAATCTGTATTCATGATTGTGGTTTTAATAAAGTTTTTCGGGATAGTCCCCAGCTTCAATAAGTGAATTGATTTTTGCCACTACACGCGGTTTGTCTTCTTTGTATGTAACTCCAAACCAGGGCGAATCAGCTTTTAAAACTTTTACAGTGGCTTTCTCTTCCTGAATCATATCGTAAACAACCGATGGAATGTAAATCTCAGACCTGGGCTCACTAATATGGTTTTTCAGAAACTCAGTAAACTTTTCTTCAAGAATAGGAAAAACAGAGGGTTTGAAACCCCAAATGTTCATAGAAGCACTCTCATTACCCGTCAGTTCTGTCTCGTTTCCGTCGGGTTCAACAGAAATTATCTTGCTGTCTTTTTTCAGAATTTTTGTGGTTTCCACAATTTTTCTGAGCAAATCATTTTCGTCCACATCGCAGATGCCCCGCGAAACCGAACCGTGATCAGACAATGTATGCGACAACTTATAACCAACCATTGAATATTCTGCCGGATCAGCAGATTGAGTTAAAAACTCTGCCATCACTTTATAGGCATTGAACCCGTAAAAATCGTCGGCGTTCAATGCGCAAAACGGTTCATTAATTACATCTTTTGTAACCAGAATCGCATGTGCCGTACCCCACGGTTTTTCCCGGTCTTCGGGTAAGGAAAATCCTTTGGGCAGATTGTCCAGTTCCTGAAAAACGTACTCAACATCAATTTTCCCTTCTAAAATGGGATCAAATTTTTCTCTGAACGCATCGGCAAAACTTTCGCGAATCACAAAAACCACTTTGCCAAAGCCCGCTTTGATGGCGTCGTAAATAGAATAATCAATTATTGCTTCGCCGTTTGGGCCAACGGGTTCAACCTGTTTCAGGCCGCCAAACCGGCTGCCCATTCCTGCTGCAAGTATTAAAAGTGTTGGTTTCATTATATTCTGATTTTTTAAAATTTCTGTTCAAGAATTGAATTCGTTTACGAAAAAAAGAAATCTTTTTGATAAAAGAAAATACTCTCCCGTAAAGTTTTTAAATTTTTTAGAAAGAAAGTGAATGAATCAAATTCGGCTGTTAATGATATAGAAAATTAAGGTTTGTGATTATTTGTACCAGCTGGCATACGTCTCGTATGAACTGGCAATCCGGTTAATTTCACCTTCCAGCAATTCGGGGCTGATTGTTTTTATTTTTTTTGCCGGAATTCCCGCGTAAACGCTACCACTTTCAACAACGGTGCCTTTTGTAACCACCGAGCCTGCTGCGACAATTGAATTGCTTTCCACCACTGCATCATCCAGAACTACGGCATTCATGCCTATCATCACATTGTCGTGCAATGTGCAGCCGTGCACAATTGCGCCGTGGGCAATGGTTACATTGTTGCCAATGGTTGTAGGAGATTTTTGATAGGTGGCGTGAATTACAGCATTGTCCTGAATGTTGGTGTTGTTTCCTATTTTAATGGAATGCACATCGCCGCGCAAAACAGCATTGAACCATACACTGCAGTTGTCGCCAAGCTCAACATCGCCAATAAGTGTTGCTGTTTCAGCCAAAAAACAGTTGTTGCCCAGTTTTGGAGTTTTGTTGAGTAGTGTTTTTATCAATGCCACTTCATTCATATTTAAATTCATTCCAAATATATCAAAACCTTTAAATATTTGGATATGTCATTAGCAACTTGTTAAATAATGGTTATTTTTGTTTTGTGATTTACCGGAGAAAAAATTACATCGATTCTAAAATTACGATTGAATAGTTTTAGGGTCGTTTTTGTTTTGAACTGATATTGCTTAATTTGAATAAAAACCAAATATAATGAAGGATGCAAAAGTAATTGAGTTGGAAGAAGTGGCGATTCGGTTTTCGGGAGATTCCGGTGACGGAATGCAATTAACCGGAACACTTTTCTCGGATGCCACCGCACTCATTGGTAACGACATTTCAACTTTTCCTGATTATCCGTCAGAGATAAGG
>CAZCPH010000024.1:2561-15095 GCA_964500105.1 uncultured Mariniphaga sp.
GAACTGTTGGCGGGGTTTCAGGGTTTCAGGTGCAATTTGGAAAGAAAGAGGTAACCACGCCGGGAGATTATGCGCATGTGCTTGTTGCAATGAATCCGGCTGCCATTAAGGCAAACGCACGTTTTATGGATCCGGGAGGAACAATTATTTACGACTCTGATTCGTTTACCGGAAAAAACCTGCAAAAAGCCGGATACACAACTGATGATCCTTTTACTGAAAGTAATCTGCTCGATCACAGGAAAATTGCTGTTCCGATTACTGAACTTACACGCGAAAGCCTCAAGGATTTTGGATTGGACAACAAAAGTATTTTACGCAGTAAAAACATGTTTGCGCTCGGGCTGGTTTGCTGGATGTTTAACCGTCCGCTCGATTACATCGAAGAGTTTATCCGGAGCAAGTTTGCCAAAAAACCGGTTGTTGTCGATTCCAATATTAAAGTATTGCACGACGGATACAATTACGGCATGAACCTTCAGCATCAAACACCAACCTACATCGTCCATTCTGCCGACATAGAAAACGGAACTTACAGAAATATAAGCGGTAACCAGGCTACAGCCTGGGGTTTTGTTGCTGCAGCCGAAAAAGCGGGACTTGAACTGTTTTTGGGTTCGTATCCCATTACCCCGGCAACAGAAATTCTCTCGGCACTTTCAGAACGGAAAGATTTGGGCGTGAAAACGTTTCAGGCCGAGGATGAAATTGCCGGAATTGCTTCAGCTATCGGAGCCGCTTTTGCCGGAGATTTGGCCATAACAACCACTTCAGGACCCGGTTTGGCGCTGAAGTCGGAAGCCATTGGGCTTGCAGTAATGGCCGAATTGCCTCTGGTGGTTGTAAATGTTCAGCGCGGAGGGCCGTCAACCGGCTTGCCTACAAAAACCGAACAGTCGGATTTGCTGCAGGCATTGTATGGCCGAAATGGCGAAAGCCCTGTTGTGGTACTGGCTGCCAGCAGTCCGTCAGATTGTTTTATTTACGCATACAACGCTGCAAAAATTGCGTTGGAGAGAATGGTGCCTGTGATTTTGCTGACAGATGGATTTTTAGGAAACGGAAGCGAACCCTGGAAAATTCCAAAAGTGGAGGAACTGCCACCAATTACTCCGCGAATCGCAAAAGATGCGGCGACATTTAAAGCGTATCAGCGTGATGAAAATTTGCTTGCCCGCGATTGGGCCATACCCGGAATGGCGGGTTTTGAACACCGGATTGGTGGATTGGAGAAAAATGTTTCAGGAACAGTGAGCCACGATCCTGAAAATCACCAGAAAAATACTGAAATAAGAGAAGCTAAAGTACAGAAAGTAGTTGACCTGGTGCCCGACCTGGAAGTTTGTGGCGATCCGGAAGGCGATGTGTTGGTCGTAGGTTGGGGTGGAACATTCGGACATATGATCAGTACAGTGCGCGAACTCAGAAAAGAAGGGAAAAATGTGAGTCTGGCTCATTTTAACTACATCAAACCGCTTCCGAAAAATACCGAAGAGGTTTTCAAAAATTTCAAAAAAATTGTGGTATGCGAATTAAATTTCGGCCAGTTTGCCAGCTATCTGCGCGACAAAGTTCCGGGATGCAGCTATCATCAGATTAATAAAGTAAAAGGTTTGCCTTTCACGGTAAACGAACTGAAAGAAGGAATCAATAAATTACTGGAGGACCAAAAATGACAGACCTGAATTATACCGTTAAAGATTTTAAAAGCGAAAATGAAGTGCGCTGGTGTCCGGGATGTGGCGACTATGCCATAATGAACGCCGTTCAGCGTACCATGGCCGGAATGGGAATTTCCAGGGAAAAATTTGCCGTAATTTCAGGGATTGGCTGCTCATCCAGATTTCCGTATTATATGAATACTTTTGGTTTTCACACCATTCACGGAAGGGCTGCTGCAGTAGCTTCGGGTGTAAAACTGGCGAATCCTGATCTTAACGTTTGGGTGATTACCGGCGATGGAGATGCTATGGCCATTGGCGGAAACCATTTTATACACACCATCCGCAGAAATATTGATCTCAATGTTATTCTTTTTAACAATCGCATTTATGGTTTAACCAAAGGTCAATATTCGCCAACTTCAGATCGCGGGTTTAAAAGCAAAACTTCTCCTTTCGGAACAATTGAAGATCCGTTTATTCCGGGACAGCTGGTTATTGGAGCAAGAGGTACTTTTTTTGCCCGTTCAATAGACAGTAACCTGAAACTGGGCGAAGCTGTTTATCAGGCAGCAGCGAACCACAAAGGAACTTCGGTGGTAGAGGTTTTGCAAAATTGCGTGATTTATAACAACGGAATTCACAACGCAATAACAGACCCGGAGCATCGTGCCAGTCGGCAGTTGATTCTTGAGCACGGAAAACCCATGTTGTTTGGTGCCGAAAATGAAAAGGGTATTATAATGGAAAAAGGCCGGCTTAAGGTTGCAACAATCGGAGAAAACGGCGTTACCATGGATGATGTTTTGGTGCACGATGCACACGAATTGGATCCGACACTTCATTTGGCTTTAATCAATATGTCGCTTCCGGATTTTCCTGTGGCATTTGGTGTAATACGAAGTGTAAAATCGCCTGTTTACAACGACGAGATGGTTGAACAAATTAACCAGGTTAAACAACAGCGTAAGATTACGTGTGTCGATGATCTGCTAAGGTCAGGTAATACATGGGAAGTTACCGGAAATACAAACGGTATGGGAAAGGTAAAAGATTGCAGCAAATAAATTTTCTAAAGAATTTTATATTGAATGAGTCAACTTGTTGGCTCATTTTTTTTTGTTAAATCATTCGCATCTGCATTAATTTTTGTGAATTATAGTTTTCAAGTGGTGTTTTGTGTTACTTTTGTGTCTTTTTGGACGCAAAAATTACAAAATGAAAGCATTTAATATTGGAGATTTACAAATTAAAGTTCCTGTAATTCAGGGGGGAATGGGCATTGGAATTTCGTTGTCGGGACTGGCATCAGCCGTTGCAAACCAGGGTGGAGTAGGGGTGATTTCTGCCGTAGGCATCGGAATGTTTGAAAAAGATTTTGCCCGTAACTTTATTCTGGCGAATATCAGGGCATTAAAAAGAGAAATTGCTGCGGCACGCGAAAAAACTTCCGGAGTAATTGGGGTAAATATTATGGTTGCCCTTACCAATTTTTCAGATTTGGTAAAAACCTCAATTGCCGAAAAAGCTGATATAATTTTTTCCGGTGCCGGGCTTCCGCTGAACCTGCCGTCATTTCTTACCAAAGAATCGAAAACCAAGCTTGTCCCTATTGTTTCTTCTGGAAGGGCGGCTGCGCTCATCTGTAAAAAGTGGAAAGAAGTTTACGATTATTTACCCGATGCGATTGTTGTTGAAGGCCCGAAAGCCGGAGGTCATCTTGGTTTTAAGCGGGAACAGCTTGATAATCCAGACTTTGCACTTGAAAAACTAGTGCCTGAAGTGATTTCTGAAGTGAAACACTTCGAAGAAAAATATCAGATTTCAATTCCGGTAATAGCTGCCGGTGGTATTTATTCGGGTTCTGATATCAGAAAAATTATGGATCTTGGCGCTGCCGGTGTCCAGTTGGGCACTCGCTTTGTAACAACACACGAGTGCGATGCATCCGAGGAATTCAAACTTGCCTACATCAATTCAACTGAAGCCGACATGGAAATCATTAAAAGTCCGGTTGGGTTGCCGGGAAGAGCCATTCGTAACGAATTTATTGAAAAAATAAACCGCGGAGAAAAACGACCGGTAAAATGCCCTTATAAATGTCTGAAAACATGTGATGTTGAAAAAACTCCCTATTGTATTTTTGCCGCTCTTTTAAATGCAATGAAGGGAAATTTCTTTAACGGCTATGCCTTTGCCGGTTCCAATGCATGGCGAACTTCGAAAATAATTTCGGTAAAGGAAACTTTTGAAGAAATTAAACAGGAGTTTAAAGCTGCTGTTGCAAATCGTTTTTAAAAAGAAAAGATAGTTCCTTACCGAAAAAGAAGGAACTATCTTTTTGATGATGTTGTATTGATTGTCAGAATTTTAATGCAATTCCCAGGTTCAGATAGGCGACACCGTAGCCAAGTTCGAGCAAAGCTGCAAGGTTGTCGGTGAAATAATAACGACCGCCTAAAATCCACGAATAAACCAGCCCGCTTCCAACAGCGCTTGCTCCTGATCCTGCTGATCCGTGCGATTTTGAACTTACAACATTGTATCCAAGCATCAGGCCGGTGTAGGTATCAAGCTTGTCAACAAACTGATAGTGAAGCGACCCCCTTGCGCCTACAATTACACTGCTGTAGCTCCATCCGTAGTTCATATAATCCCATTTGGCACCGGTATAACCCAGATAACCGCCAACACCAAGTGAACTGTTTTCATCAAATAATTCATCCTTAATACCTACTTCGAATGATGCCGAAACAGGAGGTACTCTGTTGGTGTAATAAGACCCTGAATAGAGTGTGCTGCCAAACCCTATACCGAGATTGAGGACTTTGTCGCCTTCATTAAAGGTTGTGTTTTGTGCATTTGCAGAAACAGCAAATGCGAGTACGAAAACCACAGGTAAAAAATACTTGCTCATAATTTTTATTTTTTTAAGTTAAAGATTATGCAATTTAAGATATTAATACATTTAAGTCAATATTAATTTGCAAATCATATATTATTTTTAGGTAAACTGGCCGAAATCCCAAATTTATCACAGCTTCATTTTTTCTCTTTCGTCTGAAAATCTTATTTTCAGGCTCGCAAAATTTTCAACAGAATTATGGAATTGGAACAGGTACAGACCAAAAAGTCAATTGAAGAGTTTCATCAGTTTTCAGATGTAATTTATAAGGACGACCCCGGCTACACTCCTTATTTGCAAATGATGATTGAAAATACATTCAATCCTGCCCGAAATGCCCGTTTTAACAATGGGAATGCCAGACGCTGGATTGTAAAAATGAATGGCAGATGTGTCGGGCGAATTGCAGCCTTTTTTGATTCGGGCTACTCTTCAGGATACGAACAGCCTACCGGATGTTTCGGTTTTTTTGAGTGCATTGACAACCAGGAGGTGGCTAACCTGCTTTTTGATACAGCCAAAAACTGGTTGCAGCAAAACGGTATGGAAGCCATGGACGGGCCGGTAAATTTCGATGAAAACTTTTTTTACTGGGGACTTCTTGTGGATGGTTTTCAGCCGCAAACATTCGGGATGCAATACCATAAACCCTATTACCGCAAGTTGTTTGAAAACTACGGATTAAAAACGTTTTACGAACAATACAGCTATTCGCTTGACATTGCCAACCCCGATTTACCTGAGCGGTTTTGGAAAATAGCGGCATGGGTGGCCAAAAAGCCCGGTTATTCCTACGAACATTTTTCGTTTAAAAACCAGGACAAATTTATCAGCGACTTTATTGAAATTCACAGTCAGGCCTGGGCAAGCCACAGCAACTACAAACCGGCAGGTTTTGCAGAATTGAAGGAAATGATTACGCAAGCCAGGTTTATTCTGGAAGAAGAATTCATCTGGTTTGTTTATTATAACGGTAAACCAATTGCATTTTATATGATGATTCCTGATTTGAACCAGATACTTCGAAAAATGAAATCGGGAAAGATGACTTTGTGGAATATATTAAAGCTGTTATACTTTAAAAAAACAAAGACAATCTCGCGTTGCAGGGTGATTGTGTTGGGAGTTATCCCACAGTTTCAGCGGCTGGGCATAGAATCCGGAATCTTTTACCAGTTGAAACAGGTCATGTTACGAAAGCCTTGGTATAAAGATATGGAAATGAGTTGGGTAGGGGATTTTAATCCAAAAATGAATGCACTTTTTAAATCTTTCGGTGCCAAACAAACACTAACGCACCTGACCATGCGTTATCTGTTTGATTCTGAAAAAGAATTCAAAAGGGCTGCAATTATTCAGTGATGATGATGTACATTTGCAGGAGAAAGCCACTGTTCAGAGTAAAGAAATTTGAAAATGCAACTAATTGAAGTAACCGATAAAAAAACACAGAAACTTTTCCATAAAGTTCCTCATTTTATCTACAGAAATGATCCCAACTGGGCTTGCCCGCTGGAAGGAATGGTGGAAAATGTTTTTGATCCAAAGAAAAATCCCTCATTTAAGAACGGAGAAGCAATTCGTTGGGTACTGCTCGATGAAAAACAGCATTTAATTGGTCGTATTGCCGCATTTTACAATCTCGATAAAGCAAAAATATTTGAACAGCCAACCGGAGGTTGTGGATTTTTTGAATGCATTGACAGCCAGGCAGCTGCAGGTAAACTTTTTGATGCTGCCCGTAACTGGCTGAAAACAAAAAAAATGGAAGCCATGGATGGCCCCGTGAATTTTGGTGAGAATTACATGAACTGGGGGCTGCTTGCCGATGGTTTTATACCGCAGGGTTTTGGAATGCCTTACAATCCTTCCTATTACCTGAAATTGTTCGAAAACTATGGTTTTCAGGTCTATTTCAAACAATTCAGTTACCACCTCGATACTACACTTCCCGAACTTCCCGACCGTTTTTGGAAAGTGGCTGAATGGGTGGCCAAAAAACCGCAGTTTAGATTCAAACATTTTTCGTGGAATGAAAAGGAGAAGTTTATCGACGATTTTGCACAGATTTACGATAATGCCTGGCGGTTTCATGAGCATTTCAAACCCATCGATAAAGACGATTTGAAAGATTTCATCAACAACGCAAAGTTTTTAATTGAAGAAGATTTAATCTGGTTTGCCTATCACGAGAATGAACCCATTGCATTGTTTGTGGCTGTTCCCGATTTCAATCAAATACTGGCCAGGTTAAATGGCCGTATTACCCTCTGGAATTTTCCCAAACTGATGTGGCTGAAATGGCGCAAAACCATGACGCGGACACGCAGCCTCATCATTGGAATTGTTCCGAAGTTTCAACGTTCCGGCATCGACGCGGCCATTTTCTGGCACCTTCGTCCGGTGATGTATCGCAAGCCGTGGTACACCGAAATGGAACTTTCGTGGGCCGGCGATTTTAATCCCAAAATTGTTGCACTTTACGAATCGGTAGGAGGAAAGAAGATGAAAACACATTATACCATGCGATACCTGTTCGACAGGAATAAACCCTTCACCAGGGCTCCGATTATTTCTCCCGATCAGGGAAAAGAAAAGTTAAAATCAGACGATTAAATTATTTTTTACTTTTGGTTTCTAAAAAACAATATTTATCTTTGCAGGCCTTAAAAAATTAAAATGAAAACAGAATGGATTGCAGTGAGAAAATGCAACCATTCAAAAAAACAGTTAAAATGAAAAAAGGAATACATCCGGAGCAATACAGAATGGTAGCTTTCAGAGATATGTCGAACGGACATACTTTTCTGACCCGCTCTACTGTCGAAACAAAAGAAACTGCTGAAGTTGACGGTGTGGAATACCCACTGTACAAACTCGAAATTTCCAATACTTCACACCCGTTTTATACCGGTAAAGTGAAACTTGTGGATACCGCCGGCCGCGTTGACAAGTTTATGAGCCGCTACGGAAAACACATGGAAAACAGAAAAAAATAAACTATTCGGCTAAAAAAATTGAAAGCTCCGCTTGTCCCGGAGCTTTTTTTTTGGTTTCAGGTGCAATTTTGTCGGTGTTTGTTTTCAAAAAATCCAGACAAATACAACGAAAAAGCGGTTTTCCCCGGTGGCACGACTATTGCCCTGATTATTCCTTGCAAATACATTTACGCAATTCCGACAGATTGTCACAATTGAAAATAAGTATGGGAAAAATAAAGAATTCAGGTTTCGAGAACATGTTTTTAAGTGGAATGATGCACGAAGATTCAGATTACATACCAATTATTGCCGACGGAGATGATGCAGAATTAAAAAATACAGAAGTTCCGGATGTACTGCCGCTTTTACCACTGCGCAATACAGTGCTTTTTCCGGGAGTGGTGTTGCCCATTAATGTAGGAAGAAGAAAATCGCTGCAACTTATTAAGGATGTGTATAAAGGCAGTCGGTTGCTGGGTACCGTTGCGCAGAAAGATTATACTATTGACGACCCTGCTACAAAAGATTTGTTTTCAGTTGGAACCATGGCCGAAATTCTGAAAATTCTGGAAATGCCCGATGGTTCAACTTCCGTAATTATTCAGGGAAAACGGCGTTATGCCATACGCGAGTTTGTTGCAGAAGAACCCTACTATAAAGCTGCTGTTGAACCCCTGAATGACGTTTTCCCCGAAAATGATTCAGAATTTAATGCCATTGTGGGTTCACTGAAAGATCTTTCCATTAAAATTGCGCAGTTTTCGGCCAATGTACCGCCCGAAGCCACATTTGCAGTTAAGAATATTGAAAACTCAACATTTCTTATCAATTTTATCTGCTCCAATACCGATATCAGTGTTGAAGACAAGCAAAATCTGCTGGAGATTGAAAGCCTGAAAGAACGGGGTGTACAGGCAATCAGTTATTTGGTGAAAGAGGTTCAGATGCTGGAACTTAAACAGGATATCCAGAAAAAGGTGAAAACCGACATGGATAAACAGCAGCGCGAGTTTATGCTGAACCAGCAGATGAAAACCATTCAGGACGAGTTGGGCGGAAATCCGGTGGAGCAGGAGATCAATGAGTTAAAAAAGAAGGGGAAAGAGAAAAAATGGAGCAAGGAAGTAGCAAAGTTTTTTGAAAAAGAGGTGGAAAAGCTTTACCGGCTGAATCCGGCTGCCGGCGAGTATTCGGTGCAGTTTACCTTTTGTCAGACGTTGGTAGATCTTCCCTGGAATGAATACAGTAATGATAATTTTGACCTGAAAAATGCCCGGAAAGTTCTGGATGAAGACCATTACGGTCTGGAGAAAGTCAAGGAACGCATTCTCGAACATTTGGCCGTATTAAAGCTGAAAAACGACATGAAAGCACCAATTCTTTGTCTGTACGGACCTCCGGGAGTTGGAAAAACATCGCTGGGAAAATCGGTAGCACGTGCGCTCGACCGTAAGTTTGTGCGTATGAGTCTGGGAGGCCTGCACGATGAATCGGAAATTCGCGGACACCGGAAAACGTATATTGGTGCCATGCCCGGTCGGATTATTCAGAACATCAAAAAAGTAAAAACTTCAAACCCGGTATTTATTCTCGATGAAATAGACAAGGTTTCGAAACACTTTCATGGCGATCCGGCCTCTGCTCTGCTCGAAGTGCTCGATCCTGAACAAAACTCAGAGTTTCACGACAATTATGTGGAACAGGACTTTGATCTTTCGAAAGTCATGTTCATTGCAACTGCTAATACGCTAAGCACCATTGCGCCGCCATTACGCGACCGTCTTGAACTGATAGAGGTGAGCGGTTACCTGGTGGAAGAAAAAATTGAAATTGCCAAACGGCATCTGATTCCCAAACAGATTGAAAATCATGGGTTGAGGAAAGGCGATGTGGTTTTCCCGAAAAAGGTGATTGAAAATATCATCGATGGATATACCCGTGAATCGGGCGTGAGGGAACTCGATAAAAAAATTGCCAAAGTCATCCGCCGGATTGCCAAAAAAATTGCCTTTGAGGAACCTTACAACAAGAAATTAACTTTCGAAGATGTTCGTGAATACCTTGGAGTAACTGAATATTCCAAAGAACGGTATCAGGGTAACGATTTTGCAGGTGTGGTGACAGGGTTGGCCTGGACTGCCGTTGGCGGCGAAATTCTTTTTGTGGAAACCAGCCTGAGCAAAGGAAAAGGTTCGTTAACGCTTACCGGTAATCTGGGCGATGTGATGAAGGAATCGGCAATGCTGGCTCACGAATACCTGAAATCACATGCCGAACAACTCGATCTGAATCCTGAAGTTTTCAGCAACTGGAACGTACATGTGCATGTTCCTGAAGGTGCAATTCCCAAAGACGGACCTTCGGCCGGCGTTACTATGGTTACTTCCCTGGCATCGGCATTTACTCAGCGAAAAGTGAAAAAGAACCTGGCCATGACCGGTGAAATTACGCTGCGGGGGAAAGTGCTTCCGGTAGGCGGAATAAAAGAAAAAATTCTGGCTGCAAAACGGGCAGGTATCACCGAAATTATTCTTTCAACAGAAAACAAAAAGAATCTGGAAGAAATTAAGGAGGAGTATCTGAAAGGACTCAATTTTCATTTTGTGCACACAATTATGGATGTGCTGAATATTGCTTTAATGAAAACAAAGGTCGAAAATCCCGTAAAACTCGGTTGAAAACATTTGTTGGTTATTCATGCTAAAAAAACAGAAAACCCGACAGATTTTTTCATCAAACAATTTCTTTTTTCCCTTGTTTATGCCTGTGAATTTTTAATGATAGTAAGATGAAAGGATTAGGTTTGTTTTTGGCAGGTTTGATTGTAGGGGTTGGAGCAACTCTCCTGACAATTGGTACTGTTATTCCCAAAAAAATGTTTGTGACTGAGGAAAGCAAGTTCAGTTTTGAGGAAACCGTTGATGCTATTGTCGAATCGGCAGAAGTAAGCGAGTGGACTGTTTCACACATTTACGACTTGCAGGCCTCGCTGAAAAAGAAAAGCTTTGAAGTGAATCCGGTAAATGTCATTTCGCTTTGTAATCCTCCATACGCAAACACTATTCTTGGTACCGACAACGACAGAATGGTTTCCGCAATGATGCCCTGCAGGGTAGCTGTGTACGAAAAAGGTGGAAAAACATTCGTTTCGATGCTGAATGCAGAACTTTTTGCACCATTTCTCAGTAAAAATGCAAAGCAAACCATAGTGGCTACAAGTAAAGAAACAATTGAAATTTTAAAACCGGTAATTCGATAACAAAATGAGAAATCTGATTTTTATTTTGGGAATTTTTTTCCTGGTCTCCTGTGGGGGACAAAAAAAGCAAAATGCTGAAAGTGACGGACCGGCGCAGGCTGAGTTAACAGAAGTTACATTGAATGTTGGCGGTATGCACTGCGATATGTGTGTGGCTTCCATTGAAAAAGGCGTTGGTGCGTTGGAAGGTGTTGAATTTGTAAAGGCTGAACTGAGCGATTCAACGGCTGTGGTAAAGTTCAGCGGCGCTGAAACCAGCCTGGCGGAAATTACCGAAGCCATAGAAAAAAGAGGTTATACCGTTAAAGAGTAATCTGTTACCTTCGATTTAGGGTCATTTACCCCGAATTTTCGTCGATTGGCGGATTGTGGCATTTTTTTTGTTTGATTCTGTTCTATTTTTAACAGGAAACAAAACAATTTGCCATGAATAACAATGATAACAAAAATCAGAAAATTGCATCCGGTAAGGTTGCAATCTGGAATATACAGGTGGCAGTTTTTAAGCCGGCCATGATTTTAAGCCGGTTGCTGCCGTCAGAAACAAGTTACTGGAAGTTAAAGGTAGTGTTAAATTAAAAAAAGCTTCCGCCAACCGGCGGAAGCTTTTTTCTTACAGGTATTCATCCCAGCTTTTTATGCTGATGTCCTTCAAATCATATTTACAGATTCCGTAAATAAATGCACTGGCTACCCGTGCATTGGTAATCAACGGAACATTAAAATCAATGGCATTTCTCCGGATTTGATATCCGTTTTTCAACTCCCGTTTCGTATAATTTTTGGGAATATTGATCAGTAAATCAATTTTTTTATCCCGGATATATTCAATGGTATTCGGATGCCTGTCTTCTTCATCGGGCCAGTGAAGCAGTGTGGTTTTTACACCGTTTTCGTGAAAAAACTTGTGGGTGCCTTCTGTTGCAAAAAGGTTGTAGCCCCTTGCCTCAAGCATTTGAGCGCTTTTCAGCAACTCAATTTTCGACCGCGATGGCCCCGAAGAAATCAGAACATTTTTTACAGGAATACGATAGCCGACAGAAAGCATTGCTTTAAGAATGGCTTCGTAGTAATTTTCGCCAATGCAGCCCACTTCTCCGGTCGATGCCATATCAACTCCTAATACCGGGTCGGCGTTCAGCAGCCTGGCAAACGAAAACTGCGGTGCTTTAACGCCCACGTAATCCAGTTCAAATAACGATTTGTCGGGTTTTTCAACCGGCACACCCAGCATCACTTTTGTGGCAATTTCAATCAGGTTCAGTTTCATTACCTTTGAAACAAACGGGAAGCTTCGCGAAGCACGCAAGTTACATTCAATAACTTTGATGTCGTTGTCTTTAGCCAGAAACTGCATATTAAACGGACCGGTAATTTCCAGTCCTTGTGCAATTTTTCGTGCTATGCGTTTTATTCGCCTGATGGTTTCCACATACAGTTTTTGGGGAGGGAAAACTATGGTTGCGTCGCCCGAGTGCACACCTGCAAACTCTACATGCTCCGAAATGGCGTAGGCAATAACTTCTCCATTTCTGGCTACCGCGTCAATTTCTATCTCCTTTGCCTCTTCAATAAACTCTGAAACCACCACCGGATGCTCTTTCGAAACATTGGCGGCCATTTCAAGAAAATGTTCCAGCTGATCGGAGTTGGAAACCACGTTCATGGCAGCTCCTGAAAGCACGTATGACGGGCGGATGAGTACCGGATAGCCCACTTCGTCAATAA
>CAZCPH010000024.1:15105-15952 GCA_964500105.1 uncultured Mariniphaga sp.
TCTTTTCCATCTTTGTTAGTTGTTTATGAATTTGTAAATTTCTTCGAATGTGGAAAGCTTTGCCCACCGGGGCTGGTCAATTTGCAGTTTATCCAGCAACGACGAAAACTTTTCACGATCTTCGGCATTATCAATTTTTACAGGCGATGTTCCCAGTACCGGCACATTTTGGCTGTGCAGTTTCATGGCCAGGTTATTGGGAATCTGGCCTCCCATGGAAATAATAACTCCATGCGGGTTTTCCAGATCGACGATGTCCAAAACCCGTTCAAATGTCAGCTCATCAAAATAGAGCCGGTCGCAGGTGTCGTAGTCGGTACTTACCGTTTCAGGGTTGTAGTTAATCATCACCGAACGGTAATTTTCCTTTTTTATGGCATCGATGGCGTTCACGCTGCACCAGTCGAATTCAACAGAGCTTCCAATGCGGTATGCTCCTGAACCTAAAACGATTACTGATTTTTTGTCGTTCAAATATCTGACATCATTTTCGCTGCCATTATAGGTCAGATACAGGTAGTTGGTCATTGCCGGATATTCTCCTGCAAGCGTATCTATTTGCTTCACAACCGGCGTAATTCCGTGTTTCTTTCTGAATGCCCGGACTTTCAGCAAATCGTTCTGGATTTGTCGATTCGGACTGTTGAGAATCATTCGTGCAATCTGGAAGTCTGAAAAACCAGCCTGTTTGGCCATTTTTAAAAGGTTAAGAGGAAGCTCTTCCAGCTTGTTTACCTTAAGCAACTCGCGTTTTATGTTGATGATATTTTTCAACCGGTAAAGGAACCAGCGATCGATTTTGGTTTTTTCATAGATGTCGTCAATCGCATAATCTTTGTTAAACGCC
>CAZCPH010000025.1:0-9176 GCA_964500105.1 uncultured Mariniphaga sp.
TTCCCAGAGGAACTTCCAGCACAATGTCTTCTCCGTCGGCGCCGGTCATTCGCTGGGCGCCTCCTGCTTCTCCGTTTCCGGCTTTAATGTGCTTCTGGTATTTCAGGTGAAGAAGTGTCCATTTGTTTTGGTTACCTTCCAGAATAATATGGCCTCCGCGACCGCCATCGCCACCGTCGGGGCCTCCTTTGGGCACAAACTTTTCGCGCCGCAGATGCGCTGAGCCTGCACCGCCATTCCCCGATTTACAGTGTATTTTTACGTAATCAACAAAATTCGTTTCAGCCATTTTCTATCCGTTTTCTATATTTTGCAATTTGGGGGTATTTGCTTGATTTTAAACAAGTTTATAAAATAAAGATGTTGATTAACAGCATCACAATTTTTCCACAACTTCCTTGAGCCGCTCAGCAATTTCTTCAATGGTCCCCATTCCGTCAATGCCGAAGTGTTTGCCCTGCTTTTTGTAGTATTCAATCAACGGACTTGTTTTTTCATTGTAAACATTGATACGGTTTTCAATGATGGACTGGTCCTGGTCGTCAGCCCGGCCTGAACTTTCACCGCGGCTCAGCAGTCGGTTGATGAGTTCCTGTTTTTCAACTTCCAGACTTAACATCCCTGAAATGGGTGTTCCGTTTGCGTTCAACAGTTCATCAAGAGCTTTGGCCTGTTCAACCGTGCGCGGAAAGCCGTCGAAAATAAATCCTTTGGCATCTTCGTTGGCTTCCAGCTTACTTTTTATCATTCCAATAACTACGGCATCAGGAACCAGTTCACCCTTGTCCATAAATGCTTTGGCTTCCAGTCCGAGTTTGGTGCCAGTTGCTATTTCGCTGCGCAGCAGATCACCAGTTGACAAATGAATCAATCCAAACGACTGGATTAAAAACTCGGCTTGTGTGCCTTTTCCAGCCCCGGGAGGGCCAAACAATACAATATTTAGCATGATGTTTTTGTTTTATTCGTTAATAACTGAGTAGATATCAATAAGGTTGCGGCCTTGTCCATCGTAATCCAAACCATATCCCACAATAAAATCATTGGGAATTTCCATGCCGACATAATCCAGCTGCACCTTCTTTTTCAGGGCATCGGGTTTCAGAAGCAATGTTGCAATCAGCACCTCTTTTGGGTTCAACTGGTTTATTTGTGCGTGAATGTTGTCTATGGTCAGACCGCTGTCCACGATGTCTTCCAGTACCACCACCGTACGGCCTTCAATTTTTTCGTTCAAACCGATAAGCTGTTTTATTTCGCCTGTTGTTTTATCGCCATGGTAAGAGGCCAGTTTTACGAACGAAATTTCGGTTTCTATCAGGTTTATCCGTTTGAACAATTCGGCTGCGAACATAAATGAGCCGTTTAAAATGCAAACAAACAAAGGGTTTTTTCCGGCCAGTTCATTGTTCATGCTTTCGGCCATTTTTTCAACGGTTGCACGGATTTTTTCGTGAGGGATAAAAAGCTGAAAGTTTTTATCGTGGATTTTAACTTGTTTCATTAACGGAAAAAATTATTTTTATAAGTACCTTTTATGCTGTATTTTCGCCTTTAGATTTTGGAGCTACAAAATAACAAAACAAATTGATTAACTGAAAATATAAAATGCAAAAGATGGAACCAAAAGTAAGTATTATCATGGGAAGCACGTCTGATTTGGATGTAATGGCAAAGGCGGCACAATTGCTTGATGAGTTTGAAATTCCGTTTGAAATGAACGCCCTTTCGGCCCACCGCACACCCGACGAAGTGGAAAAATTTGCCAAAAGCGCCAAAGACCGCGGCGTAAAGGTGATTATTGCAGGTGCCGGAATGGCTGCCCATTTACCGGGAGTAATTGCAGCCATGACACCGCTGCCGGTTATTGGTGTTCCGATTAAAGCCAGCCTCGAAGGGTTCGATTCCATCATGTCCATCGTACAGATGCCTCCGGGAATTCCGGTTGCAACCGTAGCAGTAAACGGAGCTATGAATGCCGGAATTCTTGCCGTTCAAATGATGGCTACTGGCGACGCCGAACTGATGCAGAAAATGATTCAATACAAGGAAAGCCTGAAACAAAAAATTGTAAAAGCCAATAAGGAGCTTTCGGAAGTGAAGTATAAGTTTAAGACGAATTGAAAATAGTTTTGTACCTTTATGCATAATGAGCGGGAAACTACGTATATACATTGATACTTCAGTTATTGGCGGATATTTTGATGAAGAGTTTGAAGATGATACAAAATCATTTTTTGAAAGGATTTTTAATGAAGAGTTTTTAATATATCTATCTGAAATAAGCGAAACTGAATTGAGTTTAGCTCCGGATTTTGTTAAAAGCTTAAGGTTGAAAATTCCATTAAACTGTTTTAAATATCTTGATTTAGACGAAGAATCAAAAATTTTGGCGCAGGCTTATCTAAATGAAAAAAATTTAGGAAAAGCGAGCATGAATGACGCTTATCATATAGCCATTGCAACTGTTAACCGTTTGGATGTTCTTGTAAGTTGGAATTTTAAGCATATAGTTAATTTCGATAAAATTCAACTTTTTAATTCTATTAATTTGCGGTTGGGGTATCCAATGATTGATATTCGTTCACCAAAAGAATTTGTGCGATATGAAAACAATGATTGAAAAAAAATTTGATTCGCTAAAGTTTTTCAGAACAATTAAAGAAAAACTGGCAGAAAGAATGGTTAATATGAGTCTGGAAGAACAAAAAAAATTTCTTCATGAGGTAAGAGAAGGAAAAATTAAGATTGCATAATTGAATTTCTTATCAGAAGAAAGCATACCAGTTAAAATTTTAATATGTGACTTATACCAAATAAAGTTTTTGCTTTAATTATTTTTACTATAGACTTGAATAAAAGCCGCCTAAAACAAATAATATTAATTCTTGCAGGTTTTCTTCTGCAGGCTTATCAATCATATGCCCTCGAAAACCACCCTGCCGGAGCACGTTCACTGGGCCTATCGCATGCTTCGGTTTCGTTTTCAGAAGTATGGGGCACGTTTCACAACCAGGCGGGAATTGCCGGGTTAGATGGATTTTCTGCCGGCTTTTTTTACGAATCGAGGTTTGGTGTAGACCTGCTTTCACTTTCCGCCGGCTCGGTGGTTTTACCTGTTGGAGAGGGGGCTTTCGGGCTGAGCTTTTTCCAGTTCGGAAGCAGTGTTTTCAAAGAAAACAAGTATGCGCTGGCTTACGCCCGGCAGCTTTCCGAAAAATGGAGCGCTGGTATTCAGCTTGATTACCTCACCCAGACTTTTCCTGAAAATGCTCGTGCCAAAGGTTTTGCTACGTTTGAAGGAGGAATTATTTTTCAGCCTTCGGGAAAACTGCATTTGGGCGCACATATTTTTAATCCGGTAAAAGGCGGAATTGAGGCGCCTGCAGGAAAAGTAGAAATGCCGTTAGTCTTTCGTGCCGGCGGCCATTATCGATTTGACGAAATGGTGCTGGTAGCTTTTGAAGCGGAAAAAGACAATCAGAATCCGGTGTTGTTGAAATCTGGTATCGAATTTTTACCTGTGGAAAATCTGGCGTTGCGGTTGGGAGTTTCAGGCAAACCGTTTAAATATACTGCCGGTTTGGGCTACAGAACCGGAAATGTCTCGGCTGATTTGGGCTTCAGTTACCACGGGAATCTGGGAATTACGCCATCTGTTTCGGTTCAAATTCATTTATGATGAAGTGGCTACGCAAACATACTTCTCTTTTACTGTTGATCGCTTTTCCTTTTTTAGCAAAGCCGCAGACACCAGATGCAACTATTCAGCTTGAAACCATTATTGAATCTATTCTGGAAGAACTGGGCGAAGAAACTGACGCTGCCCTGATTATTGAAGATCTGGAAGAATTTGCAGCAAATCCGCTGAATATTAACGCAACAAGTAGGGACCAGCTTTCAAGACTGCACCTGCTGGATGACATTCAGATTCAGAAATTGCTGGATTATCTCGAAGAATTTGGTCCGGCAGTTTCGGTTTATGAACTGAACACTGTTGATGGTTTTTCGCCTGAACTGTTGATGAGAATGGAGCCGTTCATCTGGTTTGGACCGGTGGAGGAGGAGCCCCGTTCTGTTCAGGAAATGCTGAAATACGGCCGGCACGAACTTTTGGCCCGCACCCTGGGCACCGTTCAGAAACCACGTGGTTATGAGGAACGTGAAGATGGAACTACTCCGTACGAAGGCAACCGGGCCCGGTTTTATACCCGTTACCGGTTCCAGTCGGGCGACAATATTTCTGCCGGAATCACAGCCGAGAAAGATCCCGGGGAGGCCTTTTTTGGCGGTTCAAACAAACAGGGATTTGATTTCTACTCCGGGCATTTAAGCCTGAAAATCAGTTCGGTAGTTGAAAATGTTATCGTGGGCGATTTTGTGGTTCGCAGTGGTCAGGGTTTGGTGCTCTGGCAGGGATTTGCTACCGGAAAATCGCTGAATACGCTGAACATTTCCAAAACCAACCAGGGCATTCGGCCTTACACTTCCACCGATGAGAATAATTTTTTCAGAGGTATTTCCTCAACGCTGAAATTGGGTGATGCACAGGTGAGCCTTTTTTATTCGCAGAAAAACAGCGATGGAAACCTCGCGTATAACGATTCTGTTGGAAATTATTTTACCAGCCTGCAAACCTCGGGTTATCACCGCACCCAAAGTGAAATTGCAGACAAAAACAGTGTAAACGATTTGAACGCCGGAGTTCTGGCTTCGTGGCGGTTTCAAAATCTGAAGATTGGCGCCACGTTGCTTTACCGGCAGTTTAACATGCCGTTTATCCGCAACGACCAATTGTACAACCGGTTTCGATTCAGTGGAAAAGAAAACCTGGTGGCCGGCGCCGATTATTTGTACAGCAAAGGAAAATACCAGCTTTTTGGCGAGGCAGCCGTTTCCAAATCGAAGGGAAAAGCATTTTTGCAGGGCGCCACTGCCCATTTGCACGACCGCATCCAGTTTTCAGGATTATTTCGCCACTTCGATAAAAATTACCATGCCATGTGGGCAACTCCTTTTTCTGAAGGAAGTTCGGCTGCCAACGAAACCGGTTTGTATTTTGGAACGCGCATTCTTCCTGTGAAGTTCGTTACACTTTCGGCTTATTCCGATCTGTACCGCTCTGAATGGATAAATTTTACATCAGCCGGCCCGTCAAACGGATGGGATGTTTTTACACAGGCTGATTTCCGGTTGTCACGCAAAGTGCAGTTTTACCTTCGGTATAAAAACGAAGAAAAGGAGCAGAAATTCAGGGTAAATGAGAGATATGTAGATTTACCCGAACAATTTCGAAAATCGAGATTGCATTTTCAATACAATCCATCGGAAATGTTCACGTTAAAAACACGGGTTGAGCATGTTTTTTACAAAGGCATGGAAACTGAAAACGGCTGGATGGTTTTTCAGGATGTGCAGGTTGCGCCGGCGAAAGTTCCGCTGAATCTTTCTGCACGCATTGCCTGGTTTAATACAGAAAGTTACAATTCCCGAATTTATGCGTACGAAAACGATTTGCTCTACACGTTTGCTGTTCCGGCATTTTTTGGCGAAGGTTTTCGCACTTACGTTAACCTGAAATATAAAATCAGCGAAAAAGCCGAAATTTGGTTTAAATTGGCCAATACGCTTCAAAACAGCGCTGAATCTATTGGTTCAGGCTACAACGAAATTGCTGGAAATCAAAAAACTGAGGTAAAATTTCAGTTGAGGTTGAAAATGTAAATTCGAATTCGTTACTTTGTTGCCGCAAAAAAGCAGCTACATGAAATACAATTTCGACGACATCCGCCCATACACCGACAAAGAGGTAAAGGAGAAGATTAAAACAATGGTGAAGGATCCTGCTTTTGACAGGGTGCTGATGTACCTTTTTAAAAACCGTCCGAAGGTGGAAATGGTGAAGCTCCAGCTACGGATGATTCGGAAAATCAAACAACTGCAAGGCACTTTTGTGTATGATTTGCTGCGTTGGATCATCAATAAAACTTCCGACGGGCTTCAATGCATCGGGCTCGACAAACTGGACAAAACGAAGCCTTACCTGTTTATTTCAAACCACCGCGATATTGTTCTCGACGCCGCGTTACTCAATTACCTTATTTTTGAAAAGGGAATGAATACTACGCAGATAGCCATTGGCAATAACCTGTTGTTGTACGAGTGGATTGAACATGCGGTAAAACTGAACCGGGCATTTATTATTAAACGGAATTTGCCGCCCCGCGAATTGCTTGAAGCATCTCAAACCGTTTCGCAATTTATCCGGAAATCTCTTACCGAAGAGAACCTGTCGGTTTGGATTGCCCAGCGCGAAGGCCGTACAAAAGATGGTTTCGATAAAACTCAGGAAAGTGTGCTGAAGATGCTGAACATGAGCAATAACAAAAGTTTTTCCGAAGGATTTAACGAGTTGAATATTGTGCCGGTTTCCATTTCGTATGAAATTGAGCCCTGCGGTTTGGCAAAAATGAAGGAACTCATAAAAAAAGAACACTACGGTCAAAAGAAAACAGATAAAGATGATTTGAAAAGCATGTCGATGGGAATGTTCAACCCCAAGGGCAGAATACGTTTCACCTTCGGGCAACCCATTGAATTAAACTTTGATGAGGTGAAAACGAGGGAACAGCAAAATCAACAAATTAAAGATTTGGCAGAAATGATTGACAATCAGATTTATGCGAATTTCAAGTTGTGGCCGAATAATTTTATTGCATACGACATGCTGATGCCGGAGCCGAAGTTTAAGCACAAATACACATCGCACGAAAAGAAAGTTTTCAAAACTATGCTTGAACAGGCCATGATTTTTATCGACTTCCCCATCACCGATATTCAGGAGCGCTTCCTGAGAGTTTATGCCAACCCGGTAATTAACAAAATGAAAGTGGTGGATTTGAAATGACAACATCTGCCATTATCTGGGACTGGAACGGAACGTTGCTGAACGACCTGGAATTGTGCGTTTCTTCCATCAATGTTTTGCTGGAAAAGCGAAATTTGCCAAAACTGGATTCACACAAGTACAAAGAGGTGTTTTCGTTTCCGGTGCGCAATTATTACGAAGCCATAGGATTTGATTTCAGCATCGAAGATTTCGAAGTTCCGGCCTTGGAGTTTATTTCGTTGTATGAAAGTCAGGTTGAAAACTGCACCCTTCAGCCCGAAACTTATGATATTCTCAGCTTTTTTCAGGAAAAAGGGATAAAACAGTTTGTGCTTTCGGCCATGCACCAGGATATGCTGGAGAAAACGCTAAAGCACAACGGTATTTTTCATTTTTTTGAGGCAGTTGCCGGTTTGGGCGATCATTTTGCCGTTTCAAAAGTAGAGCGGGGAATGCAGCTCATCCGCGACTTTAGCATTAAAAAAGAAAACGCCCGGATTATTGGCGATACCATTCATGATTTTGAAGTGGCCCGGGAGCTGGGAATTCGTTGCATTCTGATTGCAGACGGACACCAGTCGGAAGAAAGGCTGAAAACCACAGGCAGTTTGGTACTTAAAACACTTTCTGAGTTAAAGAACCTTAGCAATTTTGAATAGTAAATCTCCGATCATAAAATGAAGAATCTATTTTCAGAAAAATACATTTTGCTGACCTTTTTAACGGTTTCGGTTGTATTGCGCCTGTTCAGTTTTTTTCCCAGTGTGCTCGACCACGATGAATCGACTTACCTGATTATTGGTCGCGAGCTTTTGCAGGGGCAAGAGCTATACACCGACGTTACCGATACCAAACCTGCAGGAATTTTTCTGTTTTATGCCGCGCTGGAATTTCTTTTTGGCGGCTCAATATTTTTGAAACGTTTTGTTTTTGCGCTGGCAGTTGGGTTTACGGCTTTTCTTGTTTTTAAAGTTTCAAAACGGTTTTTTCAAAATCACAAAGCCGCAGCCGCATCGGGAATTATATACATTTTTTACACTTCAATCTGGGTTTACCACGGCCGATCGCCAAACACCGAACTGCTGTTCAATCTCACCACAATCAGTGCTTTGCTGCTTTTTCTTCAGCCGAAAACGAAAGCCTGGGTTTTTGGCGGACTGCTGATGGGTATTGGTTTTATTATCAAGTACCTGGTGCTGTTCGATGTTGTGGCCTTTTTTCTGTTTTTCTTTGTCACCGACATTGTTCGCGATAAGAAGATCATTCATCGAACGGAATTCTGGTTCCGATACATTTTGTCGGGGCTGGCTTTTTTGCTCCCGTTTGCATTGCTGAACCTTTGGTTTTGGCTCGATGATCCGGCACACGATTTTTTTTATATTACCTATGAATTGCCTGGAAATTACGGCAGTAATCCCTCGTTAAAACGCTATGGAGTGATGCTGGCCGACTTTATTGGCAAATTTTTGCCCATATCCTTTTTCCTTTTCTATGTGATTTTTAAACGAAATAATTTTCTGAAGGGCAATTTGAAATGGTTTTTTGTGGTTTGGATTTTCAGCGTTTTAATGGCCATTTACCTTCCCGGCAAGGAGTTCAGCCATTACACCATTCAACTGATGTTGCCCCTTAGTCTGATTGCCGGTTTGTTTTTTCATTCTGAATTCAGATGGGATAAATATTCATCGGTAGTATTTTCAGGGAAAACAGGGCTGGTTCTGTTGGCTGTAATTGTTCTTGTCGTACAGATTATCAGTTTTAACAATGAGGTGTTAAAACCCGATTACCCGCGCGAAGTGGCTGCTGCCATTCAACAGGAACTGGATGCAGGAGAAGAGGTTTATGTGGCAAATTACGAGCAAATTATTTATTACCTGCTCGATTTGGACAGTCCCACAAAATTCATTCATTCCAACCTGCTTTTCACAGAAACACATAAAGCGTTTAAAATTAATGCCGAACAGGAATTGAAACGCATTATGGAAACTTTTCCCGAATTTGTGATAGTTGAACGGGAGAATGAAAAAGTTTTAGAGTTACTGGGAAATAGTTATCAAACGGTTAAGGTGTTTGACAATGAGAAGGTAAAATTGTACCGGCTGATTTAAAAAATATCCCGCTTTTTAATGTCGCGAATAAAAAGTTGCAGGCTGGTTTTACCGCGGTATTCATTTTCGGTAATCGAATAGCACACATCAAAAGGCAACCCTGAAGTAATTAAATCAAATTTATCGGACTGGTTGAATGCAATTCCGGGGAAAATGCCGGAGTTCACATCAGGTTCCAC
>CAZCPH010000025.1:9186-15639 GCA_964500105.1 uncultured Mariniphaga sp.
TTCAGGTGCTCCTGGTTTTTTCCCACCAAACGGCTGGTTCCGGCATCGAAAACATCTTCGGTTACAAAAACCGGAGTCATGTTGTGCGGGCCAAACGGGGCAAATTGTTTCAGAATCCGGTAAAACCGCGGTGTTATTTCACTCAGTGTAATTTTGGCATCTACTTCAACGGTTTGCACTTGTGAAAGGTCGGTTAGCTGGCTGGTTACTATTTCTTCGAACCGGCGTCTGAATTCGGGAACATTTTCAATTTTCAGTGTAAGTCCGGCAGCGTACATGTGTCCGCCGTAAGATTCAAGTAAATCGCTGCACTGGCCAATGGCTTCGTACAAATCGAAATCCTTAACCGAACGTGCCGATCCGGTTGCCAGTCCGTTCGATTCGGTTAGAATTATGGTAGGCCGGTAAAACTGTTCGGTTACCCGCGATGCAACAATTCCCACAACCCCTTTATGCCAGTCGCGGTTGTACAAAACCGTGCTGTTCATGTTTTTCATCTCAGGGTCTTTTTCAATCATATCCAGTGCATCCTGGGTAATGTCGCGGTCCAGCGTTTTCCGGATTTCGTTGAACGAGTCAATTTCTTCACCCAGAATATCTGACTTGTCTTCGTCGTTGGAAACCAGAATTTGTACCGACTTTTTTCCGTGTTCAATGCGGCCGGAAGCATTCAGGCGCGGCCCGATTTTGAACACAATATCACTAATGGTGATGTCGCTGCCGTTTATTCCCGCCAGATTGATTATGGTTTGCAGGCCCATTCCGGGATTTGAATTAAGTTTTTTCAACCCGTAGTATGCCAGCACCCGGTTTTCGCCGGTAATGGGAACAATATCTGAAGCAATACTCACCACTACCAAATCGAGCAAATCGTAAATCTCTTCCAGTTCAACATTGTTTTTCTGGCAGTAGGCCTGCAAAAGTTTGAAGCCAACGCCACACCCCGAAAGTTCTTTGTAGGGATAATTGCAATCGGGTTGTTTGGGATCGAGCACAGCAACTGCCGGAGGAACCTCATCATCTGGATTGTGATGGTCGCAGATAACAAAATCGAGTCCCCGCTGTTTGGCATTGGAAATTTTGTCCACAGCTTTAATTCCGCAGTCGAGGGCAATAATTAACGAAAATCCGCTGCTGGCGGCATAGTCGATACTTTTGGGTGAAATGCCGTATCCCTCGCTGTACCGGTCGGGAATATAATATTCAATGTGTTCGAGGCGGGGTTTCAAAAAAGTGTACATCAGGGCTACCGAAGTGGTGCCGTCCACATCGTAATCGCCGTAAACCAGAACTTTTTCCTGATTGGCAATGGCCTGTTCCAGCCGGGCAACTGCTTTATCCATGTCTTTCATCAGGAACGGATCGTGGAGATCGCTGAGTCGCGGACGGAAAAAAGCCTTGGCCTCGTTAAAGGTGGTAATCCCCCGTTGCACCAAAAGCCGCGCTATGGTCATGTTGACGTTAAGCGCTGCCGACAGGTGTTTGATTTCGTTCGGATCGCCCTGCTTTTTCAATTCCCAGATTTTTTCCATGTGCATTTTAAAAAATTTTCCTTACCCGATTTGCAAAGATAACAAATGAAACCGAAGAAAGATTCCTAAAAAGTTTCACACTATCTTTTACTATCTTTGCGGAAATTTTTTGAAGAGAGAAAAATGAATCATCAGGAATTAAGCGAACAGGAAATTATACGGAGAGAATCGTTGAAAAAGCTGCGTGAGTTGGGAATCGATCCGTATCCGGCAGCTGAATACAAAATAAACACCACTTCGCGGGAGATTAAGGAGAAGTTTAACGAAGAAGAAAACAACTTTCAGGAGGTTTGCATTGCAGGTCGCATCATGAGCCGCCGCATTATGGGAAAGGCTTCTTTTGCCGAATTGCAGGATCATGAGGGGCGTATTCAGATTTATGTAAATCGCGACGAAATTTGTCCGGGCGATGACAAAACGTTATACAACGAAGTGTTCAAAAAGCTGCTCGACCGGGGCGACATCATCGGGGTTGAAGGTTTTGTGTTCAAAACCCAGATGGGTGAAATTACGGTGCATGTGAAAAATTTTACGGTACTCAATAAATCGCTTCGCCCGCTACCTTCCGTTAAGGAAAAAGATGGTAAAACTTACGATGCTTTTACCGATCCGGAACAGCGCTACCGCCAGCGTTATGTGGACCTGATTGTGAACCCGCAGGTGAAGGATGTTTTCATTAAGCGCACCAAAATTGTGGACACCATCCGGCAAATGTTTAACGAATACGGTTACCTGGAAGTGGAAACTCCTATTTTACAGTCTATACCCGGAGGCGCTGCCGCAAGACCGTTTGTTACCCACCACAACTCATTGAATATTCCGCTTTACCTGCGCATTGCCAACGAGCTTTACCTGAAACGCCTGATTGTTGGCGGTTTTGAAGGCGTTTACGAGTTTGCCAAAGATTTTCGGAACGAGGGAATGGACCGTACACATAATCCGGAGTTCACAGCCATGGAAATTTATGTGGCATACAAAGATTACATATGGATGATGAATTTTACCGAACAGATAGTGGAACGTGTGGCACTTGCCCTGCACGAAAACACCAAAGTTCAGGTAGGTGAGAACATCATCGATTTTAAAACGCCTTACCCGCGGGTAACCATGGCCGATGCCATTAAGGAACATACCGGCTACGATATTCTCGGAAAAAACGAAGAGCAGCTGCGTGATATTTGCGATAAGCTGGGTATTGAAACCGACCCGAGCATGGGTAAAGGAAAACTGATTGACGAAATTTTTGGTGAGAAGTGTGAGCACCACTACATTCAGCCGACATTCATAACCGATTATCCGGTAGAAATGTCGCCATTGACCAAACGCCACCGCGAAAACCCGGAACTGACCGAACGGTTTGAGCTAATGGTGAACGGAAAGGAACTGGCCAATGCTTACTCTGAGTTGAACGACCCCATTGATCAGCGCGAACGTTTTGAGGAACAGGTGAAGTTGCTGGAGAAAGGCGATGATGAAGCCATGTTTATCGACCAGGATTTTCTGCGGGCGCTGGAGTACGGTATGCCACCCACTTCAGGGATGGGAATGGGAATCGACCGCCTCACCATGTTTATGACCAACAGCTCATCCATACAGGATGTCCTCTTTTTCCCGCAAATGAAACCCGAAAAGAAAAAAGTGGAATTAACTGAAGATGAAAAGGCGGTGATGGAATTGCTTAAAGCGGCTTCACCAATCGATTTAAATCAACTGAAGGAACAAGCCGGTTTGAGCAACAAAAAATGGGATAAAGCCATAAAAGGGCTCACCAAAAACAACCTGGCCAAAGTGGAAAAAACTGAAGAGGGGTTGTTTGTGGAGATGATTTAAAGAAAAATAAACAGATTAATTCTCGTAATTTAGAAATGAGGAGGTTATTCACAGGTCTTTTAATATTTCTTTTTAGTGCCTTCGGTTTAAGGGCACAATATGTTAATACCGATTCACTGAATTTTGTACACGGTTTCGAAAATCCTTTGACATTGCAGGCTTTTGATTCCTTACGTTTTGCATCGCCGGAGTCTGAAATAGTTCCTGGTCAGTTGTTGTACCAGAACCATATTCCGTCGGGCCGTATTTTGAGTGAATTTGTGCTTCCTGCTAATGGAAGGGTAATCAGCAGATTTGGTCCGAGAAGCGGCAGAATGCACACCGGAACAGATATAAAATTAAACCTTGGAGATACTATTTTTGCTGCATTTTACGGCACAGTTACACGTTCAAAATACTACTATGGTTACGGCAATATGGTGGTGATTGACCACGGGAACAGTCTCGAATCAAGTTACGCCCATCTGTCCGGGTTTTTGGTTGAAGTTGGAGATTTCGTGCAAAAAGGGCAGCCGGTTGGTTTGGCGGGCAGCACGGGAAGATCAACAACCAACCATCTTCATTTCGAAATCAGAGAAGCAAACAAACCCTTCGACCCTGAGCTGGTTTTCGATTTTAACGAACAGACTGTGCGTGAAGAGCTGCAATTTGTTTACAATCTTACGGAGTTACAGAGCAAACTGAAGCCCGTTGGATACGCAGAAAATGAACCCGCACCAAAACAATACAGGGTGAGAAGCGGCGATAATTTGTGGGTTATATCACGTCGTTTCAGAACATCTGTCAATTCCCTGTGTATGTTGAATAACCTGAATGAAAATACGGTTTTGCGCGTGGGAATGGTTTTGCAACTTTATTAAAAATGAACCATTGGCTGATTTTTTCGTTTGATAGATACAGATTGTCAATAAATTAAAGAATAAAGTTATGAGAAAAGTTGGGTTTGCATTGATTGTGTTAGGTCTTATTGGGGTTTTGTATTTCGGTTACGAAGCCATGCAGAATTCTGAAAATTTTAGTGTTTTGGGAGTGGATGTTGCCGTGAGTAGTGCCAATTGGACACCTGTAATTTTCAGTGGCATAGTTGTAGTTGTTGGCGTAATACTGGCTCTGATCAAGAAAAAAGGTTAATCCGGATTTTTCCTTTTCCAAAGTTTTTCTTTTAGTAATTTTTCAATTTTATCAGCAATCGATATTGTTGTGTCGTTTTTGTCGTACGGGAGAGTTTCCAGAGCATCAGCCAGTTCGTTAATTTTGGCATTCAGGAAATCCATTTTTTTCTTCAGTAGGTCAGCGTTATTGGTTTCCCAGTAGCTGCCTTCGTCGGTAACGTTCAGGTTCGCCATGTATTTTTGCTGAAGGTATTTCAGGTTTTTCCTGGTAATGAATGGTGATGTCCATAATTGTTGTTTTATTTCGGCAACTAGAAATAATGAAGTGCGGTTAAAATTCTGCTACGTCCAAACTTTTAATTCAAATCAAGCTATCGTGTTCGTTCAAACCCAAATAGAGATCTTCTTCTGCAGAAAAGAATGCTGAAAAAGTTATTGGCAAAATTTTTTCCGCCGCCGAATGAACATAACATAATCAACAAACGTTAAATTCATCAATATTGAATATTATGATCGGCAGATTAAAAATATTGAAGAAGCAGAACAACTTTGAATTACTGTGTATTTGCAGCTTCCTGAAAACAATTGAAATGAATAACTAAATATAAAATGAATATCATTATGAAGCAGACGATTTTTACTTTAGCAACTACTTTTTTCCTTTATGTAAATGCATCTGCCCAAATTGGCAGTATTGATCCTGATTTTAATCCCGGAACAGGCTTTGGCCCCGACCAGTGGACAGGAAAATGTGAAACCATTGTGCAGCAACCCGATGGCAAACTTTTGGTGGGCGGTCAGTTTGAAACGTTTAACCAAGAGGAGGAAATATACATAACCCGGTTAAATTTAGATGGGACAAAAGATTTGAGTTTTTCAAGCCCTTTAGAAGATGGCTGGGGCAACCTGGTAAATGTTATTGAATTACAAAGTGATGGAAAAATAATAATTGGTGGAAACTTCAGACAGACAGGAGAGCAATCGCAACTCGGTATTGCCCGATTGAATACCGATGGATCTTTTGACCAAGATTTTATTCCGCCAGCAGGTATTCAAAATGTTTCAACACTTGCCATACAACCAGACGGAAAGATTGTATTGGGGAACTTGATGAGGCTAAATGCTGATGGTTCTATCGACGATACATTTAATGCAGGGGCTGGAATTGGCGGAGGTCAGGGTTTTGGAGGTGTCAGGGTGAACACCGTTGCAGTACAACCTGACGGCAAAATATTAATTGGAGGGCATTTTGGCAGTTACAACGAAACCCAAAGCATACTCCTTGCCCGGCTGAATAGTGATGGCACACTTGATGAGTCGTTCAACGCCAATGCCAATTTTTCTACTGCAATTGACGGATTTTACGGTCAGGTTTATGCCATAAAACTTTTACCTGATGGTAAAATAATGATAGGTGGAAACTACGGAAACACAAACAGTACTGCATTTGGAGTGGACAGGCTTAATTCTGACGGAAGTCTTGATACAACCTTTCAAATTACGCATTCAACTGAAATCAGAAATTATACCCTCGACATTCAGCCAGACGGAAAAGTACTTGCGGCAAATGTCAACTTTGGAGCTCCCAGCGAAGCTTTTGTTGTGGAGCGGTACAATACTGATGGCTCGCTTGACGAAACATTTCCAAAAAAATATGTGAACCGGGATGTAAAAGACCTTCTCGTTCAAAAGGATGGAAATGTCACTTTTGTCGGCTATTTTGACTATAATCCCATAGGAATTATGCGATTAATTGGAGATGCACCTGTTAGTACAATCACATCGGAAAAGCCTGTTTTGGATTTTAATGTCTATCCAAATCCTGCCGGAAAATTTATAACTGTTACCCATGTGCCTGCCGCTTCATCGCTTGTAATTTCCGATATTACAGGAAAGATATTTTATAATTCCCGGGCTCAAAATGAGCAAACAACAACCATAAATACCGGTAACTTTCCAAATGGAATATACCTGGTTCG
>CAZCPH010000026.1:0-15414 GCA_964500105.1 uncultured Mariniphaga sp.
ATTTTCCGCTGGAGAACAGATGTCCTTGGCCGTCGCCTTTTTCGCCGTGGCAAATAATGCAATACTGTTCATACCTGAGTTTGGCATGTTCCAAATCGAAATGGTTTGCCAACGGGTTTTCCAAAGTGGCGGCTTTCAATTCATCTTCCGGTGTTTTAACAAAACCAAAAGCATGTTCATGCACAGCCACAGTTCCTTCCACCGGGCCGGTCATGGTTTTTCCTTCCGGAAGATTGGGATTAACACTCCAGGTTTCGTAGGCCTGCGAATGCTCCATATCGTTAAAAAAACTCCAGCCGGGTTCATTTCGGTCATGGTCGCAGGAAGACAGCAATGCAACTGCTGAAAAAACGCCAATCCAGTGTTTAAATCTAAATATTTTCATAGTCTGAACTTTCTATAAAATAGGGATGATTTTCGGGTACAGGTTTCGCTTTTTCAAAAAAGATAAAAAACAAGGCCAGGAATGCTGCAAGGTAGAAAAAAGGCAACCCGATTTCCAGCAGTCCGATGGAGGCATTTTCATGGCCAACTGCTCCCGGCATAATGGCCAGGTATAAATCGAGGTAATGGCCCATAAGCACCATAACGGCCACAGCGGCAAGGTACAACGGTTGACGTTTGGCTCCGCGGGTCATAAGTGCAAAAAACGGGAAGAGGAAATTGGCCACAAGATTGATGTAGAAAAGTGTGCCGAAATTGTTCACACGTTCCACATAATAAACGGTTTCTTCGGGTATGTTGCTGTACCAGATCAGCAAATACTGGCTAATCCATAAATATGCCCAGAAAATGCTGAATCCGAACAGGTATTTTCCCAGATCGTGTAAATGCTCGCCGTTCACATTGGGCAGAATTCCGAAATGCCGGAAAGCAAGGGTTATAAGAATGATAACCGCAACTGCCGAGACAAACATTCCGGAGAAAATGTACCATCCGTAAAGTGTACTGAACCAGTGGGCATCAATGGACATGAGCCAGTCCCATGCAGCCATGGAACTGCTTACGGCAAAGAAAACCATAAACCAGCCCGAAGTAGCCCGCAGGCGCGCAAGGTATTTTTCATGCGGTTCGAAATCGTTTTTTACTGACATTTTTCGCAGGTAAACGGCAAAAAAGCTCCACATTCCAAAATAAACGGCAAACCGTATCAGCCAAAACGGCAGGTTAAGGTAAGCTTCTTTCTTCTGTAAAATTTTATCGAGGTGTTCGGTGTGGGTCCATTCAAACAAGTCTTTCAGTCCCGGAAAAGCGACAATAAACAGAATAACGGCAAACGGAATGGTTAATGCCATAGATTCCATAATGCGCTGAATGTTAATTTGCCAGGTGGATTCTCCCAGCGTGTTCACTGTCCAGAAGAATAGTGCTCCAAGGCCCAGGAATAAAAACATCAATGCATTCATCCATAAATTGGCCCAAATGCGTTCCGATGGCAACTGTTGCACAAAAACAGCAATTAACAGGGCGAGCAAGCCAACTCCAGCAGCGATTCCGAGGTAGGTTTTCAGCTTTTTCCCAAATTTAAAAGGAACCGGATCCGGTATATTTTGTTTTTCCATCATTTTTTAGGCATTTACTTGTTTTACATCGAGTGCACCGGTAGCTGCCAGTGCTTCGGCAAGTTCAACTTCTGTAAGCGTATTGTTTTTTGCTGAAAGAATTATCTGAAAATGGTCGTTGGTTACTTCTTCATCCAGAATATGTGGAATTTTTCCCGGCCCCAGATTCGACCGCAACAGAAAAGCTATTCCCATGGCGAAAGCTGCAAAAAGTACGGTCAACTCAAAGGTTACAGGCACAAAAGAGGGCAAAGACAAATGTGGTTTTCCGCCAAAATTGAGCGGCCAGCCTTTTGTAAAAACCCAAATCTGGAACAGCAAGCCCAGTGAACCTCCAATAATCCCGGCAGCAAAAGCAACTTTTGGCAAATGTGAACGCGGAAATTTCAATGCCGCATCCAATCCATGCACTGGAAATGGAGTACGTACATCAGCAATTCGAATTCCCTTGTTTTTCAGCTCTTTTACTGCATCCAGCAGTTCAAGCTCATCGGTAAAATGTCCGTAAACTATCGCTCCCATAACTACTGATTTTCAGATTTTTGTTTTTTTGTCGGTTTCCCAAGAAACTTTCGGGCCGAAGAACGGGCTACCGATTTTACTTCTGCAATGGCAATCACCGGAAATACCCGGATAAAAATGAAAAACAGGGTGAAGAATAACCCGAAAGTTCCCAGGTAAATGGCTACTTCAATAATTGTCGGTTTATACATCGACCAGCTTGAAGGCAGGTAATCGCGGTGCAGCGACGTAACCACAATTACAAAACGTTCAAACCACATTCCAATGTTTATGAAGATTGAAAGAACAAAAGTGAAAGCCAGATTCCGGCGCAGCTTTTTAATCCATAACAACTGCGGGGAAATTACGTTGCAGGTCATCATAATCCAGTATGCCCAGGCATACGGACCGAGCGCCCGGTTCATAAACGCGTAACGTTCGTATTCCACGCCGCTGTACCAGGCCATAAAAAGTTCGGTAATGTAGGCAATGCCAACAATGGAACCGGTGGCAATAATCACCTTGTTCATCGATTCCACATGTCCAACTGTAATGTATTCCTGAAGATTGAGGGCTTTCCGGGTTACAATCATCAGCGTCAGCACCATGGCAAATCCTGAAAATACCGCACCCGACACAAAGTAAGGTGGGAAAATGGTAGTATGCCAGCCCGGAATAACCGAAGTGGCAAAGTCGAAACTTACAATGGTGTGAACCGAAAGCACCAGCGGGGCAGCCAGTCCGGCCAGAATTAAACTCATGGATTCATGGCGTTGCCAGTGACGCGCCGAACCCTGCCAACCAAAACTTAAAAAATTGTATATTTTTTTCTTCCACAAGGTTTTCATGCGGTCGCGAATGGTGCCCAAATCGGGAATAAGCCCCATGTACCAAAACAGCAGCGAAACCAGCAGATACGTGGTGATGGCGAAAACGTCCCACAACAGGGGTGAGTTAAAGTTTACCCACAATTCGCGGGTGTTGGGGTAGGGCAGAATAAAAAAACCGAGTGGCAACCTTCCCATATGAATAAGCGGGAATAAACCGGCGCACATTACCGCAAAAATGGTCATGGCTTCGGCGGCGCGGTTAATACTGGTCCGCCATTTTTGACGGAATAACAACAGAATGGCAGAAATAAATGTGCCGGCGTGGCCGATACCCACCCACCACACAAAGTTGGTAATACTCCATCCCCAGCCAATGGTTCGGTTTACACCCCAGGTCCCAATTCCAAACCAAACGGTGTAGCCAATCATGGCAAATCCAATCAGCATTACGATTATTGAAACTGTCAACCCGCCATACCACAATTTTCCGGGTTTGGCTTTTATGGGCGCCATCACATCGCTCGTAATGTCGCTGTAACTTTTTTCTCCGTTAATTAATGGCTCTCTAACCGGTGATACATGCATCATCTTATGGTGTTAGTTTTAGCTTTTATTTCTGATTTTTGTTAAATATCCTACGCTTGGCAAGGTATGCAACTCTTCCAGCAAATGGTAGTTTCTCGGGTCTTGCATCATTTTGGAAACTTTGCTGTTGGGGTCGTTCAAATCGCCAAAAACGATGGCATCTGCCGGGCAGGCCTGCTGACAAGCCGGTTGCAATTCTCCGTCTTCCAGCTGGCGACCTTCATTTTTAGCAGTAAGTTTCTTCTCCTGAATACGTTGTACGCAGAACGAACATTTCTCGATTACCCCTTTTGCCCGAACGGTTACATCCGGGTTGTGGCGCATCCTGCTCAAATCGAGGGTCATGTTGGCCGGGTCATACCGGTTTGCAGGTATGGAATCTGCGCCGGTGTAATCCATCCAGTTGAACCTGCGCACTTTGTACGGACAGTTGTTGTTGCAGTAACGTGTTCCGATACAGCGGTTGTAAGCCATTTGGTTTAGCCCTTCGCTGGAATGGTTGGTAGCTGCTACCGGGCAAACGTTTTCGCACGGGGCATTGTCGCAGTGCTGGCACATCACCGGCTGACGCACAACTTCCGGATTTTCTTCATCTCCGTTGTAATAACGGTCGATACGAATCCAGTGCATTTCGTGATGCCGTGCAGCTTCTTTTTTACCCACTACCGGAATGTTGTTTTCGGTGTTGCAAGCCAAAACACAGGCGCTGCACCCAATGCATTTGCTCAGGTCGATGGCCATTCCCCACTTGTGCCCTTTGTATTCGTGTTTTTTATACAAAGTAGTGAGGTGGTGTTTAACTTCTTCATGCATTTCATTGCCTGCAGCCGGATCTTCTTTCCATTTGTCCAAAGTCGATTCCCTGACAATCGGACGGCCTTCCATTGATTGATGTCCCTGAATAAGTGCCATCTCTTCATGGCCTTCGGTTTTAGTTATATCGAATCCGGAAGCTGAAAACTGTCTGAAACCGTTTTCAACTTTTGCTAAAGGGTAGGCATTTACTCCGGTAATCAATTCCTCGGGAACACCTTTTACACGGCCATAACCCACTGCAATACTAATGGTTTTATCAGCCTGGCCCGGTTGCACAAATGCCGGAATTGAGAGGCTTCCAATCTGAACAATATCGCCGTTGATGATACCCAACTGGCGGGCAACCGAAGGTGCAACGGATGCGTAATTATCCCATGCAATGCGGGTAACCGGGTCGGGTACTTCCTGCAGCCACGGATTTAACGGCCCGTGGCCTGTGCCGATTCTTATATTTTCAAACAGTTCAACTGTAAATCCTTCAGCTGATTTTTCGGTTGCTGTTTTTTGAAGAGCATTTTCAATTTCATTCTGATTGAAGGCAACGGAAACAGCGGTTGCATTTACTACCAGTTCCCCTTTTTTGAGGGATTCAACCCAAAAACGTTCTGGGTCGGTTTGTTCGCTTTGTTGTTCAAACCAGGTTGACGTCCAGTTATCTTTTATGTAGTCGCGCCAACTGGTTTCGTCGCCCAGCCAGGCTAAAAGCGATTCCTGTGCCTGACGGGCATCGAACAGTTTGTGTAAAGTGGGTTGCAAAACTGATACGATTCCGCTTTTGTATTCTGCATCGTCCCAGCATTCAAGGTATCCGGGCGACGGCAAAACATACTGACAAAGTTCAGTTGTTTCATCGGGCAAAGCACTAATGGCAACCGAAAGCGGAGCTTTTTCAATGGCAGCTTTTATCTTTTCCGATTCAGGATGGTTGTACACCGGATTCACGTCCCAGACAATCACTGCTCCGGGATTTGAATTCAGCAAAACTTCAAGACTTTTTTCTGTGCCCTGAAAATGGTTATAGGTCCGTTCAAACTGAATGGTACTGCCAACATTTCCAAGCATTTGATTGATGCCGTTTACCAGAACCTGATAGTCGGGGTTGTTGTCTCCGCAAACCACCAGCGACTGTCCTTCTGCAGCGGAAAGATCTGCCAGGACTTGTTCCAGTTTTTGGGTAACATCCTGCGGTGGTGCCGGCGCTTCAACAGTTGCGGCACCTTTTTTTGCAGCGAGCTGGTTGTACAGGTATGCCAGAATTTTGCCATAATCTGCCCGTTCAGCCCGAACACGAACGTCGGCATTGGAGCCGGTTAGCGACATGCCGGCCTCAATCTGGTAATGCCTGTTCAGGTTTCCGTCACCATTAAATAAGTCGCGGCGTTTGGCATATTGCCCGGAAAACTCAACGGGTGAAAGCCAGGTGCCCAAAAAATCGCAACCTACTGAAACAATGCAGTCGGCCTTTTCAAAATGATATTCAGGAAGGGCGCTGATGCCAAAAACACGGTTGTTGGCTTCGCGGTAACCATCCATGGGAATGGCATCGTACTGGTGCCATTCAGCGCTGAACGATTCAATAAATTGTGCAATCAGCTTTTTTGTGGAAGGACTAATAATCGTTGGTGTAATCAGCAGGATTGGCTGGCCTGAACCAGCCATTTGCCGCAGCTGATCAACGATTTCGCGGTCGGCGGTTTTCCAGTCGGTTTTTTCCCCGTTTTTTTGCGGATGCTGGTAGCGGTTTACGTTGTAAACATCAAGCACCGAAGCCTGCACACGCCCGCTGGTTCCGTTGGGTGTAATCACCGATTTCGGGTTGGGTTCCAGTTTAATGGGCCGGTTGTCTCGCACTTTTACCAGAACATTGCAAAATTCATTCTGGTTAAAATACGACGATGCATAATAAGCCGCTTTGCCCGGCGTAATTTCTTCAGGTTTAATGAAATAGGGGATTGCCTTTTCGGCAGGCCGTTTACACGATGCAATAAATGCAGCGGAAGCAGTTCCCAATCCCAGTACTTTCAGAAAATTTCTTCGCGATGTGGGACTTACCACTTCTTCCCGGCCTTTGGGCATTCGCACATCTTCAATTGGCTCAAATTCTTCCAGAATATGCCAGTATTTGTTCTCTTCACTCATCAGTTTATATTTTGAACCGTGACAGAATTAACTTAATTTGTTTTAATAGTGACATTTTGCACAATCGTTGGCACCAATATCTGCAGCAACTATGGAATCTTTTTTGCCGCTTGCCAGTTCTTTATGCAGTGCTTCGAATGTTTTGTAATAATCGTTGTCCACAAAATCTACCTGAGTTTCCCGGTGACATTCAAGGCACCAGCCCATGGAAAGGTCGTTTACCTGGTGAACGATATGCATCTCTTCAACCGCTCCGTGGCATTGGGCACAGTCGAGTTTTCCGGCGCCAACGTGCTGGGCATGCGAAAAGAAAACATGGTCGGGAAGCTGGTGAATGCGCACCCATTCAACCGAACGCCCTTCTTCGTGTGCCTGTACCAGTTTATCGATTTCGAACCGGCCTGAATGGGTTCCTTCGCGTACCACAATGTGGCAGTTCATGCACAAGTCTGTGGACGGAATATTGGCTGTTTTCGATTCGGTTGCCGTGTGATGGCAATACATACAGTCTATCTGGTTGTCGGTGGCATGCACTTTATGCGAAAATTTGATGGGCTGATCGGGTTGGTATCCCTGGCTTCTGCCAAGTTTTACGGCTTCTTCGTACAACATGTTAAGCTGATAGCCAAACGCACCAATAAAAATGAGTGCCGGTATGAATTTGTATTTAACTTTCTTGAAAAACACCAAATCGAGCAATGCCCATGTAATTAAAATTCCCAGAAAAAGGAACAGTAACAGCCTGTTGATGCTTGGTTTCTGAATGCCCGGACCTGTAACTGCCAGGTTGTCGAGATACACTTTTATGGTATAAATATCTTCTTCGCTGATGTCGAAATTTACGTGTGCTGCCGACATAACTTTGCCTGATGGTTCCATTACTACCTGCCGAAAAGAGGCTGAATCTTTACCGGCATATTTCAATGCAATATCCATGGCAGATGGATTCCAGTTCAATGTGTCGGGGGTATTCAGGTAATGGCACGAAATACACGATTCGTGGTTCCGTTCAAACGGCAAAAGTCCCATAAAAAAACGTTTGCCCCGGTTTATTTCTTCTTTGGAATGCCCTCCTGAAATCATGCCTTCAGGGGTTTCTGCACTGGAGGTGGCAGGGTGGAGGAGTGGACTGAAAAAAATAAAAATCAAAATAAAAGCCCGGATTTCCAGCCTGAATCCGCTACCATCGAAAAATTTCTTCATTCTGATCAGTTTAGTATGATAACAATTATGCTACTTTTTTTCAACATAAGACCTAACAAAAATCAACTTTAAAGGTTTCTAATATACTGAAAAAATTTTATGCTTTTTAAATTTTTTCCTGTTGTTCAAGGTTTTCTGTGAGCTTCCGAACCAGCTTCATGTTCACAAAAAATTCTTTTGCAATAACCCTGACAATTGTGTATGCCGGAATGGCCAAAAACATTCCCAGCACACCTGCCAAACTTCCGGCTGCAATAATAACTAAAAATATTTCAAGAGGATGCGCTTTTACGCTACTCGAATAAATAAGGGGCTGAAACAGCACATTATCAATAATCTGCACCGAAAGAAAAACAATTGTCATTAAGCCGAGCAGCGGCAATGTGTAGCTCATGAAATCGGCATTGATATTTAACGCTGCACCAATAAGCAGTCCTAAAATGGCTCCCATCCAAGGTCCCAGGTACGGAATTACATTAAACAGACCGCAGAATAAACCAATGATTACGGCGTGGTTGAAATTCAACCCGACAATTGTGAGCCCCACAGTATCGAGCAGCATAACCATAAATACTTCGAAAATAATTCCAACAAAATAGCGTCGCAACAGGTAAGAAATGGAATCGAGGATGTGGGAAACTTTCTGTTCCATCTCTGTTGGAACCAGCAATAAAATGGCTTCGCGCACCATGCTTTTTTCTTTTAAAAAGAAAAAGGTGATAAAAGATACGGAAAAGAACCCGATGAAAAGTTCGCCAATTGTTCCGGCCACAACCGCAAAAACATTGGGAAGTTGCGAGAAGTTGATTTTAGCGGTTAATTGCTCAACCAGGATTTCGTAAAAGGTTTTGTTTTCAACCAGAAGTGGTTCATTGCCTGACAGTTTCATTAATCTCGACAACGGTTCTTCAATGGAGTTTAAAAATGCTTCGAAATCGATCTCTGAAAGGGTTTCCAGCTCTTTTACCAGAAGCGGGATTATAAAACGAAAAAATGAAATGAATACAAACCAAATTGCTGCAAGTGCAATAAAAGCTGCAACACCTTTCGGAATTCTGATGTTTTTGTAGCGCACCTTCGAAAGCCATGTTACCAGCGGCCTTCCGATAAAAGATAAAACAACTGAAATAAGAATGTAGGTAACTATGGCACTGAAATACCAGATCAGGAAAATCAGGAAAATTCCACCGGCAATAAGGAGCAAATTTCGGGTCCAGCCTTTCAGTTGTGCCATTTTTTCGGTTTTGAGCAAATATATATTAAAAACCAGAAATTTTATACTTTTAAGCCCTGACAAAAAATGATAAAAAATCGGCTAAATACAGTCTCTTCCTTCCAGCTCTTCCAGATAGTGAGGTACGGTACATTAATCCTCACAGGTATAGTTTTTGCCAAGTCAACACTTTCGCAACTGGCCATTGGCGAATACGAAACGTTTGTATTTCTGGCCGGAGCTGTGAGCTTTTTCTGGCTGAACGGGCTTCTGAAAGCCCTTTTGCCACTGGCATCGGAACCGAAAAACTCCGGTTCTGCCTTATTCAGTTCGTTTGTTCTGATTTCGGGTTTCAGTTTATTGGCAGGCATTTTTCTGTACCTGGCGCATCCGTTTTTTTCGGGCTTTTTGCTGAAAGGAAAACAAGTTCCTGAGCTGCATTTGCTGGTGCTCTATCTTGTAATTGGCGTTCCGGCAAATCTTGTGGAATACATTTATCTGGTGAAAAAGAAAAGCAGACACCTGCTTGTTTATGCGTTAATTTCTTTTTCGGTTCAGTTTCTTTTGGTGATTTTACCTGTTGTTATCGGGCGTCCGGTTAGTTGGGCAATGCGCGGGCTGGTAGCTTCATCGGTTATAAGGTATGCCTGGTTGTGGGGTATGTTTGTTTATTATTCCGAAATCCGTTTTTCCGTGGCGTTTGCAAAAGAACATCTCAGGCTTGGAATGCCTTTGGTTGCCGCAACATTGCTCAGTGGTTCAGCTCAGTTTATCGATGGTTTTATTGTAACAGCACATTTCGATGAAAGAACTTTTGCGGTTTTTAGGTATGGTGCCCGCGAACTGCCGCTGGCGACACTTTTGGCCAATGCATTGAACAATGCCATGCTTCCGGAATTTGGCATGAAAGAAAAGCTTAAAGAAAACCTCGAAAAACTCAAAGCAAGTGTAGCCCGGCTTATGCACTTCCTTTTTCCGCTGACGGCCGTTTTGTTGCTGGCTTCAAAACCCTTGTTTCCTGTGGTTTTCAATCCTGAATTTGCAGAAAGTGCCACAGTTTTTAATGTTTATTTACTTCTTGTTATCAGCAGGTTGCTTATGCCGCAAACCATTTTGAACGGACTTCGACAAACCCGGCAAATTATGGTGGCATCTTTTTTTGAGCTGACAATCAATGTGTCGTTAAGTCTTTTGTTTGTGCGTTTTTGGGGCATTGCCGGAATTGCAGCTGCCACTTTTATCGCTTATTTGTTTGAAAAACTTTACCTGGCATTTGTGGTCAGAAGAAACCTGAATATCCGTTTGTCGGAGTACCACCCGCTGAAGTATTATGCCTGGTATTCGTTTGGTATTGTTGCAATATTTATTTTTGCAGAAGTTGTTTTTTAGCAGAATACTATCGCTTTCAACAAAAATGAATACTTTTTGAAATGAATTATCTACTCGATACACCGGAAACGGATAAAGATTTTCAGCAATTGTTACGCAGGATTAAGCTGCGGAAGAACGGAGATGTTTCCACATCGATGAAACGGCAGGGAATTGAATACAAACAAAACTGGGGCGTTTCGGTGGTGGAACTTCGCGAACTGGCGAAGGAGATTAACCCAAATCATTTACTGGCATTGAAACTCTGGAACAAGCAGTGGCGCGAAACCATGATTCTGGCCACGTTGCTCGATGAGCCGGAAAAAGTAACCGAGGAACAGATGGATTTTTGGACCAAAAGTTTTGAAAACCGGGAAATTGCTGAGCAGGCTTCGGCAAATCTATGGGTGAAAACCAAGTTTGCCTTTGCCAAAGGCATTGAATGGAGCCGTGGCAAAAAGCACCTGGTTCGCTTTACAGGAATACATCTGATGGGTCGTCTGGCAATAACTCAGAAGAGTGCCATCGACGAAATGTTTGAACCATTTTTCGAAGAACTGGCCGTTTTAGGGAAAGATCCACGATTAAATGCCGTAATTTACCGCACTGTAATTGCTCTGGGAACACGCTCGAAGTGGCTGAATGAGCAGGCCGTTGAACTGGCAAAAACACTTCAGCTTTGTGAACAGGAAGAAGCTGTCCGGTTGGGTGAAACGCTTCTGGATGAGCTAACTGCAGATTATATTTCATTTAAAACATGAGCAATGTTCCGGAAAATTTTTCAGTACTTTTTGCAGGGAATTTTGTTTGTTGCACCGGTGGTCATTGTTGTGTACATTCTCTATTCCCTTTTTATTTCGGTTGATGGCTGGCTGAACAGCAAAATATCGCCCCTTATTGGATTTAATCTGCCCGGGCTGGGCATTTTGGTATTGTTCGTTTCGTTGACTATTTTAGGTTTTTTGGGACAAACAGCTTTAATCCGGCCGTTAAAAAGAGTAACGGGCAGGTTCATAAAAAAAATACCTTTATTAAATCTGTTGTATTCCTCTGTCAACGACCTGTTTTCTGCTTTTGTGGGAAAAGAGAAAAAATTCAATGTGCCGGTTAAGGTGCTTTTTAATGTGGAAAATAACCTTTGGAAACTGGGTTTTGTCACTAAAGAGTCGATGAATGTTATTGAAAATGAGGAGCTGGCTGCAGTTTACTTCCCTCATTCCTATAATTTTTCGGGCGAATTGTATTTGGTTCCGAAAGAACGGATTCACTTCCTGAAATTGCCGCCGGCGGAAGTCATGAAGTTTATTGTTTCGGCAGGTGTTACACGGTTAGAAAGTTTTGAAAATAATGAAATGGACAAAGAATAAGAAACTTCCCTCTTTTGAAGCCTTCATTTTTGATATGGATGGCGTGCTGGTAAATTCCGAGCCGTTTTATGTGGAAGTTGAACAGAGCAACTTTCGGCACTTGGGATTGGAAATTTCGGAAAAAGAACACCAAACCTACCAGGGCACTGCCACCGACCGAATGTGGCAGCTGATAAAAGAACGTCACGGCATTGAACATCCGGTGGATGAACTGGTGAAAATGACCAATAGCCTGGTTACTCCATATTTCAATTCGCTCGAAAAAATGGAGCCGATGCCCGGCGTTAAAAATCTCATCGAAAAACTGAAGGAAAAAGGAATTCCGCTGGCCGTAGCCTCTTCATCTTACGCAGATGTGATTGAAATCATTCTTCAGAAAACCGGTTTGAAAAGCTATTTTGATGTGGTAGTGAGCAGCCAGATGGCGGGCGCCAGCAAACCCGAACCGGATATTTTTCTGCTGACTGCCCGAAAACTGAGTGTTCCACCTGAAAAATGCATTGTTATTGAAGATTCCACCAACGGAATAAAAGCAGCCAAAGCAGCCGGAATGTTTTGCATTGCTTTTGCCGGCCCCGGCTCTGAGCTGCAGGACCAAACCCAGGCGGATTTGATTGTGGTGGATTTTGGGGAAATTGAGTTTTAGAACAAATCAACCGGATTGATTTTCAATAGCTCTTTCCAGGTTAAGCCGTCATTTGATATTAAGTACATTTTGTGCGGCTTAAACAGTGAGTTGAATTTTTGCATTCCTTTTGTGAATTTTGCAGAGCCAATCTTTACTTCAATTCCAATAACTTTATTTTTGAATTGAAGGATAAAATCCACTTCAAAGTTGCCTTCCCGCCAGTAACTCAGTTCCAGGTTATTTGCCCGTGCTGCATTTAATAAGTGTGCTCCAATGGCTGACTCAACATGCCTTCCCCAATTTTCAGTATTTTCAAGTACTTCAGAAAACTGATAATCGCTCAGTGCACTGTAAAAAGCCGTGTTTTGAACCTGAAACTTCGGACTTGAAGAACGTTTGGTAATCTTTCCTTTTGAGAATTTTTGCAATCCGGACAACAAACCGGCACTGTCAAGTAAATGCAGGTAATGTGATAGCGTTGTGGTGTTTCCTGCATCCTGAAGTTGCCCCAAAATTTTTGTGAAGGATAAAATCTGACCGGAATAAGAGCAGCCCAATTCAAACAGATTTCGCAGCAAAGCGGGTTTGTTAATATTTTCCATCAGCAAAATATCACGCGAAATGGTTGTTTCAATGAGCGAATTTATGATGTAATTGTTCCAGCGCTGTTCATCGTTTATTAAGTCGGCTGCGCCGGGATAACCACCAAACCATACAAATTGTTCCTCTGTATAACCAAATGCACTACTCATTTCCTGAAAATTCCAATGGCCCAGATAGATGACTTCAAATCTTCCTGCCAACGATTCAGTTAAACCTTTTTGAATAAGTAACCTTGAAGAACCAAGCAATACCAGTTTGATTTCAAGGTCGTTCAACATATCCGAATCCCAGTTTGCCTTAACCATTTCACTCCAGTCAGGAATTTTCTGAATTTCATCAATCACAAAAATCAATTCAGATAGATTACCGGTTTTCAACTTTAACCGGGCATTGTTCCATTGCTGTTCAATCCATTCGGGGCCAATGTTTATTACTCCATCGGCAGAAACATATATGGAAGGAGTTTGAATTTCTTTTAAAACCTGGTGCACCAATGTAGTTTTTCCTACTTGCCGGGGGCCAGTAATCACCTGAATGAACTTTTTAGGCTCTTTCAATCTTTTTGTTAGAGTCTGAAAATAAGGTCTTTTAAACATATTTCATTATTTTACTCAATACACTGAGTAAAATTACTTAATACATTGAGTAAAAACAAAAATATTGTGATAATTTTTTGATTATCTGGTTTTGTTAACTAATTTTTTTCCAGTCTTTCTCTGGTGGAATACTTTTATTCAATCTCCCAAAAAATATTCAAAAAAGCGGTAAATCTGCTCGTTCGATTCTTCGTTGGGGGAGTGTTCAGCTCGGTTGGTCATGGCCACACGGTTACTGTAACCGAGTAGTTTGTTTATGGAAATTGTGTGATTTAGCGCCTTCCATCGTTCAGGGGGGTCTTCCGAACCACCTGATACGAGAAAAGGCCGGGGTGCCATTAATGCATGCAAATCTGTGAGGTCAAAGCCGTTTTTCACCAGTTTCGGGTACAAACCTTTAGCCGGATTTTCTTTTGTGATTAACCCGCGCTCACGCCAGGGTTTGGGATGATAGCCCAGGTACCAGGGCTCCCAGTAATTTACCGACGGTCGTGACTCATCGAAAACAATGCCCGGGTCGGACCAAGCGGCACAGGCAAACTTTTCAAACAGGCAGGAGGCAAACATGGCCCACTTTCCACCGAACGAGTGGCCAACAATCCCGATTCGTTCAGCATCCACTTCTTCCACTTTTGCCAGCACATGCCAGGCATTGGCGGCTGCATACGCCAGCATTGATAAGGGTTGTACCTCTGCATTTTCTATGGACGGATAATAGAGCGAATAAGTTTTTGCTTCGGTGGCTTCAGTTGTACCGATAGATAATGTTACAAATCCACGTTTGGCAAGCTGGTAGGCGAAATCGCGGTGGGGATTACCCAGCCCAATTGCCGTTTCAGGCTCATAGTAAACCGTTATTACCGCCGGCTTTTTCCCTTCCCCGTCCGGAATTAAAAGATATCCTTCGGTTGTTTCGGTGGGAAGCCAGCGAAACCGGACTTTCTGTTGTGTGAAGTTTTCTCTTTTTGTGGTTTCCAAAATTTCAAAGTTCTGGTCGGTAATCAGTTCCGGCCATTCGCCCATTAATTCGTGCCAGCGGTTCAAAATTTCTTTCCTTCTGGATGGCCATTCTTCGAAAGAATTTACAGATTCGCCATTGTAAAACTTTAGCGGCGAAAGAAAATCACCATACTCATTCTGAAATTCTTCAGGCGGAGAAAAGTAAGGTTCAATTTGTCTCCATAACTTTTCTTTGTTTGGCTTTTGAAAGTTTTGCCCTGTTGCCGGAGTAGTTTGAAAAATAGCTAACAGAATTGTGGAAAACAGAAGAAATCGCATTGTCGAATATTTTATTTCCTGTCAAAATACGCATCAGCAAATTTTATAAACTGCTGCCAGTCGTAAGGTGTCATGTTGTGTTTGCCTTCGCGGTTGTGAAAACCCATGTGCTGGCGTATAATTTGTTCGTTTACCTCCGGCATTTCCGGTGGTAGATTGGTTTCAATATCGTAAAGATTGTAAACAGGCTGTGCTTCTTTTAACGCCAGGTACTGACCTTTGGGATCGGCCCACAAATCTTCGGCAGCGCTGGCCACATAAACAGCGCGTGGTGCGATGAGAGCAATCAGCATGTGCTGGTCAACCGGCAGTTTGTCCTCGTTGCCGGCATATTGGCGGTAATTGGGGCAAAACCAGTAGGGAAAATTGGTCGTAATCCGGTCCACTGTTTCCCCGAAATTTCGGCGCGAAAGGGCAGCGCCCGAGTTTCCCGATTCGTTGGAAATGGTGATGGCCACCCGTTTATCCTGGGCGCCAAACCACAACGAAGATTTGCCTCCGCGCGAGTGCCCCACAGAAATGATTTTGGCGGCATCGACGGATTTGTCTTTTTCAAAATAATCGATGGCCCGGGCAGCGCCCCAACCCCATGCGCCCAAACCACGCATTCCGTTGTCCATTTCCAGTTGTTCGGGATAAAGCTGGTCCAGAATTCCTTCGGAAAACTTCACTTTATCGTCGGGCGAAACGTCAATTACATCGAATCCGGAAATGCCGTAACCAGC
>CAZCPH010000027.1:0-10751 GCA_964500105.1 uncultured Mariniphaga sp.
CGCCATACCAGGTCACATGCCTTCCTGGATGAATAATTACCGAAGGAGCTGCATTAGCCATTTCGCGGGCACTTTCCCGAATTTGGCCTGGATTAATGGTAGTTATTCCGTAAGCCCATTCGGGGGTGAACGGCTGAACGTAGTTTTTCAACTCCTCAAATCCGTAAGTGTATTTTTCCACGTAGGGCTTGTCGTACCACTCGTTATTTATAATTTCCCGGATCCAGGAAAGCATCAGGGCTATATCGGTGGCCGGTTTAATGGGCAGCCAGAATTTCGTGGAGTAACGCGGATCGACTGTAATAATCGAAGCTCCGTTATCGATGGCGTCCGACATTTCCTGTACCTGTCCGTTGTGCATGTTTTCTCCCAGGTGCGAACCAATAAGGACAAGACACCTTGTATCGCGTATATCGAGCGGCTCAGGTGAGTTCAGGCCTTCGCCGTAAGTTGCGATAAACGCCACTTCGCGCGGTCCGCGGCACTGTGAATACGATGGAGCGGCAATATTGTTGGAACCAAATGCTTTCAGCAAATCACCCCAGTATTTCCCTCCCGAACCGTGTGTAAACAATGCCGTACATTCCGGACCGTGTTCTTCCTTGATTTTTTGCATCTTTTCGGCAATAAAATCAAAGGCCTCATCCCACGAAACTTCTTTATAGGTTTGCTTTCCATCGGCTCCTTTAACCCGCAGCAAAGGTGCTTTCAGACGGTCTTCATCATAATACATTCCAACGCCGCCTGTTCCGCGCGGACACAGGCGTCCGTTGCAGTTCTGATCGTCGTCATTTCCAATAACCTTCTGAATATTACCCTCTTCATTTTTATATACCCAACCGGCACATTGCCAGAAACACACTTCACAATAGGTAGGTGTGCGCAATGGTCCGCCATCGCCTGCAAGCGGAATACGCCTGGTTTTCATGGCTGACTGTACATAGTGGCCACCAAACACCAGCCCGGCTGCACTTAACGAAGTAATTTTTATAAAATCACGTCTTGTATTCAACATATATCTGATTATTTTTTGACCTTTTGGTCGACAATTATCAATTTTAATTGCAAAAATATCTAAATATCTAGATATTCGAATATAAAAAAACTGCATACACCCGACCTTACTTTCAAATCTGAGTTTAAATTTCTGCTCATCAATCAGTTACACGACATGTTTTAGAACACATCTCGCTAATATATAATCATTCTAAAAAACATAATTCAGATAAAAAGGTATTTATGTTTTTCATATAATAAACATAAGTTTAAATAATTATTTCTTGTTTACAGAAATTTCGCCAACCAGAGTTTTAAATTTTTCATTTCCCGCTTTTTTTTTGTTAAAAAGCAACTGTGATTTTTGTCCTGTTCAATAAATATTCATCTTTGTATTTTTCCAACAGAAATCAATGTCAAAACATTAATAAAACTAATTATGAGAAAAACACTACTAATTCTGACCAGTTTGTTGTTAGCCGGTTCAGTTGCTTTTGCAAAAAACAAAGAAGAAGCCAAAGGTGACACGCTGATTACCAGCAGCCTGATTAACGGACTGAAATTTCGAAGTATCGGCCCGGCCTGGGCCAGCGGGCGAATCGGTGATTTTGCGGTAAATCCCGACAACCCGAAAGAATATTATGTGGCAGTTGCCAGTGGAAATGTGTGGAAAACCACCAACAACGGCACCACCTGGCAACCCGTTTTCGACAGTTACGGGGCTTATTCCATTGGTGTTGTTAAAATGGATCCCGGCAACCACAATGTAATTTGGGTGGGTACCGGCGAAAATAACCACCAGCGTGCACTGGGTTACGGCGATGGTGTTTACAAATCGCTCGACGGTGGTAAATCGTTCAAAAATATGGGGCTGAAGGAAAGTCGCCAGATTGGAGGCATTGTTATCGACCCGCGCAACTCAGATGTTGTTTTTGTTGCTGCCGAAGGTTCAGCCTGGGGACCGGGTGGCGACCGTGGTCTGTACAAATCGACCGATGGTGGCGAAACCTGGAAAAAGGTTCTTGAAATCAGTGAAAACACAGGCGTAAACAACGTTGTAATGGATCCTTCGAACCCTGATATTTTGTATGCCACATCAGAACAACGCCGTCGGACACATTTTACAAAAATCGGTGGCGGCCCGGAATCAGCAGTTTACAAATCGACCGATAACGGCGAAACCTGGCGAAAAATTATGAAAGGTTTGCCATCGGTTCACATCGGAGGAATGGGCATCGATGTTTCTCCGGTAAATCCAAACTATGTGTATTTAATTGTAGAAGCAGCCGAAGAGAAGAGCGGTTTTTTCCGCTCGACCGACAAAGGTGAAAGCTGGGAAAAGATGAGCAACCATAATGCCAGCGGCCAGTATTACAACGAAATTTTCTGTGACCCGGTGGATGTAAATAAAGTTTTTTCGGTAGAGACCGTTTCGAAATACACACTTGACGGCGGAAAAACCTGGACAAATATTCCCATCAGCACACGCCACGTAGACGACCATGCGCTTTGGATTGATCCTTCAGACACCGACCATTTTATCATTGGAGGTGACGGCGGCATTTACGAAACCTGGGACGCAGGCACCACTTTCGACTTTAAAGAAAATCTGCCTGTAACTCAGTTTTATCGTGTGCATGTGGACAATGCCGAGCCATTTTATAATATTTACGGCGGAACGCAGGATAACAACACCATGGGCGGCCCTTCTCGCAACCTTACCCGCGATGGCGTTATCAACGACGAATGGTACGTGACCATGGGTGGCGACGGGTTCTTTATTGCCACCGACCCCGATAATCCTGATATCGTTTATACTGAATACCAATACGGAAACCTTTTCCGCTACGATAAAAAAAGTGGTGAAACCGTGAGCATCAAACCACGGGAACGCAAAGGCGAACTAACCTACAAATGGAACTGGAATGCGCCCATGTTTGTGAGCCCGCACAAGGGAACCCGCATTTACCATGCTGCCAATAAAGTGTTCCGAAGCGACGACCGTGGCGACACCTGGGAAGTTATCAGCGACGACCTTACTGCACAGGTTGACCGCAACAGTTTTCCGGTGATGGGAAAATTCTGGCCGGCCGATGCTGTGGTAAAAGATGTTTCCACCTCACTTTGGGGAACCATTGTTTCGCTGGCTGAATCACCGCTGAAAGCGGGATTACTCTATGCCGGAACCGACGACGGAGTAATTTCGGTTACCGAAAACGGCGGCGAAACCTGGACGCAGGTGAAATCCTTCCCGGGAGTTCCGGAATATACCTATGTGAGCGATATCTGGCCCGACCGTTTCGATGAAAATGTGGTTTACGCCACGTTCAACAACCTGAAACGCGACGATTTTAAACCGTATGTTTTTAAAAGCACCAACAAAGGACAAAGCTGGCAAAACATCAGCGGTAATCTGCCCGAAAACGGATCTGTTCATACCATCATTCAGGACCACGTTCGTCCCGAATTGCTGTTCGCAGGCACTGAATTTGGCGCATTTTTCACCGTCGACAACGGTGAAAACTGGGTGCAGCTAAAATCGGGTGTGCCCACCATTGCCGTTTTCGATATTGCCATTCAGGAACGTGAAAATGACCTGGTGCTGGCCACTTTTGGCCGTGGATTTTATGTACTCGATGATTACAGTCCACTGCGCGAACTTTCACACGAAATGGTGGAAAAAGAAGCACACCTGTTCGAAATAAAAGACGCGCAAATGTACATCCAAACCAGCAACAAAGACAACCAGGGTGACACATACTACAAAGCGCCCAACCCACCCTTTGGAGCCACTTTTACGTATTACATGAAAGAGGTTCCGAAAACGCAAAAACAACTGCGCAAGGAAAAAGAAAAAGAGCTGTTTGAAAAAGGTGAACCGATTCCGCAACCCACGTGGCGTGAATTACAACTTGAAGAGAAGGCAGAACCCTCGCATCTGATATTCACCATTTACGATGCCGGCGGAAACGTGGTGCGCCAGCTCACAAAATCGCCTTCGAAAGGCATAAACCGAATCAACTGGGATTTGCGCTACAGCATGCCCACTGCAGTGCGGGTAAACAATAGTTTTAATCCTGCTTCAGGCGGAGGCCGCAGCAACGGAATACTGGTACTGCCCGGAAAATATTCGGTGGACGCGAAACTCTGGCACGAAGGTGAACTGAAAGAACTGGCAGGCCCGGTTGATTTCAATGTTGAAAAACTAAACATTGCAACCTTGCCTGCTGAAAATTATGCCGAAAATGTGGCATTCAATGAAAAAGCGGGTAAGCTTGCCATAGCTATGGTAGGAAGCAATCAGCTTATCAATGAATTGATTTCAAAAGTGGAACATTTCAAGGAAGCCATTTACTCCACACCTGGTGCAGGCAAGCAGCTGATGGATCAGGTGCGCGAACTTGGCCAACAACTCGAAGAGCTGAGCTTTAAAATGAACGGCGTTCCGGCCAAAGCCAGCGGCGAAGAAGTTCCGCCGGCACAGGTGCCACTTTACGACCGTTTGGGCCACGTAACCCGTGCAACAGCCAGCTCAACCAGCGGTTTAACTGCTGCACAGACTGAAGGGTACAAAATTCTGGAAGAAGAGTTTCCTCCTGTACTGAATGTACTGAAACGCATTGTTGAACAGGACATTCCGGCAATAGAAGCCGAACTTAATAAAATGAATGCTCCGTGGACACCGGGACGTTTACCTGTTTGGAATAAATAAGATCTGAGTTTTCACATTTGAGATATAAGGAAGAGCCCGGTTTTGCCGGGCTTTTTTTTGAGACCGGCAGTTTCCGGGGAAGCGATGCCCGTGCCACAAACCGCCGATTTGATAAATTTTAAATACTTTTATCTGAAAAATTGAAATGAGAAGTTCAGCTTTTATTTTTCTTGCCATATTGATTGCCTCCAATCTCTTTGCCCAAATACCCGACTCCATCAGAACTGAAAAACCGGAGCTTTTGCCCAAATGGACACTCTATGTTCCCGGCGCATCGTATTATTACCAGAAAAATTACCTGAAAGGAACTGCATTTGCAGCCCTCGAAATTGGAGGTATTTACCTTGGGATCAAACATGGACCAACTTTAAAAACCAACAGTAGCAGTCCATATTATAACTATCCGCTGTTTCTGGGTTTGCAGGCCTTCCAAACCGAAAAACTGACCAATTTCAAAAATCAGCTGGAAGTTATAAAATACCACAACCCGGATTTTCGGTATCACGATATTTCGGAAAAGGATTTATACCTGGCGCCATTCAAACTGGAAAACATTGCTACACCAATCACGGGAGGAATGGTTTTACTGGCCGGTGTTTTTCTTGGAATTGAAAAACATCTGGAGAAACACAATATCTCAGAAGTGGAACAAATGTATTTTCTGAACCGGTACATTCCACGCAACCAGGCACTGGCAGCCTTCGGAACCACATCGCTGGCCATGAGCTGGGCAGCAGGCGTGGGTGAAGAATACATCGTCCGCAATTATATGATGCCCCTCCTCGACTACAAATACGGGCAAACCAAAGGATTGATTTTCTCGAGCGTTGCTTTTGGCGCACTGCATTTTACCAATCTGGCTTTTGCCGAAAATCCCGATTTTAAATCCACCCTGCTTCAGGTTGGTCAGGCCACCGTTCTGGGATTTTTTCTGGGAAGGGATGTACAGAAACGCGGATACAACATCGGCCCGGCGGTAGCTGCACACATGTGGTACGATGCTGTTTTGATGTTAGGTTCATTTTTAATCAATCCTGAAGAGAATTTTCTGGGCGTGAATGTTCGGTTGGGGATAAAATGAATCCATTAAAACCAGCCGAAAGAAAGAAATTATACATGAACAAACCTGCCATGTTAAAATTTATACTAATTTTAACCCTGCTAAAATTTATATATTACAAATAAAAACAGGGTTAAATATGTACTATAAAAGAAACCTGGAAGAAAATATAAAGAAATATCTTTCTGTAAAAGAAACCATTGCCATTGTAGGTATCAGACAATGTGGGAAAACTACACTGATGAAAAAAATTGCACAGGATATTTCCGGGGAGAAGAAAGTTAATTTCATCAGTTTCGATGATGTTTCAATTCTGCAACTTTTTGAAGAGGACATTGATTCGTTTATTCAAATTCATGTAAAATCCTTCGACTTTCTTTTTATTGATGAAATTCAATACGCTGCCGAAAGCGGGAAAAAATTGAAATTTATTTACGATTACCACTATATAAAAATGATTATTTCGGGTTCTTCGGCAGCCGAAGTATCTATACAAAGTTTAAAATATATGGTGGGAAGAATTTTCACCTTCAGGTTGTATCCATTTGCTTTCAATGAATTTTTGCAGGTGAAGGATGAAAATCTGCTCCAGGTTTATGAAAAAGGGACCTATAAAAAGGCAACCGTAAGCCAATTCAACAAACACCTTAGGGAATTTCTCATGTATGGAGGATTTCCCCGGGTGGTTACTGCTGAAAACTTTGATGAAAAAGAATTAATTCTGAAGAACATATACAACACTTACCTGTTGCGCGAAATCAGAGAAACATTCCAGCTTCCTGATAACCTTAAAACTTCAAAACTGATAAAGTTGCTGGCACTTCAAATTGGTAATCTTGTGAACTACAATGAACTAAGCAATCAAAGCGATTTTAATTTTTCAGAACTAAAAAATATTTTAAACATATTTGAAAAAACTTTTATTATTGGTTTCATTCAGCCTTTTTTTACCAATAAAAGAACCGAATTGATTAAAACGCCAAAAGTGTATTTTATTGACCCTGGTTTCAGAAATATTTGTCTGGAAAATTTTTCAAAAACACAATTAGTGCAGGGAAAAAAGATGTAACAGTCAAATACTGGAGAACAAAATCACAGGCAGAAATTGACTTCATTCTTGAAAAAAATAATGAAGCAATACCTGTAGAGGTCAAAACTTCCCTAAAAAAATCAAAGATCTCCCGGTCATTTCATAGCTTTATGGGGAAGTACAAAACCGATAAAGGATACATTCTTTCTGAGAACCTGGAAACTATTTTAAAAATTAATGAAACACAACAGGTTTATTTCTTACCTTGGATTAAACTGCATGCTGCTCAAATTTGAACCGGTTTAGTTACTAAAATTTCCAGGTAAGTTTTGCACCCAGCATTCTTGGTGGCCCGGACACAAAAGTGGGCATTCCAAACTGTCCGCCCCAGTGACCGGCGCTTGCAAAGTATTTTTCTTCCAGCAGGTTGGTTCCGTAAATGTGCAGGGCCAGATTTGGTTCATCCATCTCAATGCCGAGATTGATATTCAGTATTCCGTAAGCAGTTTGCTCCAACCCGGGCGTATTGGCTTCAGTAAACCAAAAATGTGATTGCCAGGAATACCAGGGGGTAGCAAACAACCGCATGGTGCGGGCAATAGTCATTTTTCCAGAAAACCCGGCAGAAAAACTGTGTTCAGGCACACGTGCAAAACTGTTTGATACATACAAATAATCCTTGCCGTCCACTCCGGTGGAATCGAATGCCGACTGCATCCAGGCGTAGTTTCCAAACACATCAAGTCCCGGAATTACAGCCACTTTTAAACCGGTTTCGGCACCATACGAAGTGGCTTTTCCGTTGGCAGCCAGTAGCGCAGTTCCGGGTTCACCATGCCACTGCAATGTTTGCACATTAAAATGCCTTCGGTAAAAACCGTTCACCTCCCAGAAAACCCGTTTTTTAATGATGGTTTTCCAGCCGCCTTCTCCGCTGTAAACAGTTTCAGCTCCGGTAATCAAAGGTTTTCCATCCCATGTAAATTGCAACACCTGTGGTTTTCTTCCGCGCGCCGCATTCAGGTAAAAATTCAATTTTTCGTTCCAACGGTACTTTAAACCTGCCTGCCCGGTAAACGAGAGGCTGTTTTTTTTCAAATCCTGCTGTGCTGTCGGGATGTAAAGCAAATTGGGTGCTGCACCTGAAAACGGCCTGAACGAAGAAGCTTCTCCGCCTGTGAATTCTGATTCATGGTTCAATTGAAGCCGGTCGTAAACGGCTCTTGCCCCAAGCGTAAAAAACAGTCGTCTGCGCCACTGGTAGGTGTAATGCAGAAAAGCCTGCGCCGATTGTGTTTTTTGCCGGCCAAAAACTGCTTCATTATGATTCGCAGCAAGTTGCAAGCTTTCTACCGGAATCGGATTCACAGGCTGTGGATAAACCGGATATTGGTTTTGTCCGGGAATTAAAAAGCCTGGGCTTGCCGATATAAGGTGATAGATCAACTCATCATTCGACATTAGCGACTGTGAAAAACGCCTGTTTTCCTGCAGGTAATTTATACCGAATGATCCGTTTGAACGGCTTTGAAGTGAAAAATTGTACCTGATCTCCTGGAAAAGAAGTCCGGTTTCAGAATCTTTGTCCATTTCAAGTGCCGGAGCGATTGTTCCGTCGGCATCCCAACGGTTAGTCGTTTTGTTTTTGCTAAAGGAAGTTACAGAAGTCCAGTAATTGTGTTCGTTCCTGAAAAACCTGTAAGATAATGCAGCGTTCATCTGTTCTGCTTCCGAGCAAAGTTCGTCGCCTCTGGTCAGCGACGCACGGTAATCATCCAGCCCGGTTTCTCCATTTTCATTGGGAACCCAACGGTTCATAAACGCTGTACCAGGCTCGTCGCTCTTTTGGTAATTCAGTTGCAGGTCGAATTTATGGTTCCATGCGGGTAAAAACCGTACAGAGAACCTACCGCCCATCAGATTTTTTCCGTTGAGTGTTCCACCGGCCGTATTTTCCACAAATCCGTTACGGTCGCGAAAAATGCCTGCTGCCCTCACAAACAACAAATCTTCCACCACCGGTAAATTTACGGCAGCCTGAATCTCCTTGTTCCAGTAACTTCCGGCACCGGCCGAAATATACCCACCAAATTTATCTTCAGGTTTTTTGCTGATAAAATGAACTGCCCCGTTCAATGCATTTCGACCAAAAAGCACATTTTGCGGGCCTTTCAAAATTTCACCCCGTTCCATATCGTATGGTTCAGAGGAAAATCCACCGGGCTGGCTTACCGGAACCTGGTCGTAAAAAACGGCTACCGACGGCGACAATCCGGGAAAACCAGAATTTCCGTTTGAACCGTGTATGGAAAAACCTGAGTTGCCGGTACCCAGATTTTCAAATTGCAGGCCGGGTTCCAAAACAGCCAGTTCCAAAAAATCTGAAATTCCCAAAATTTCTGTAAATGTTCGGGTTGCAACTGAAACCGAAGCCGGAATATCTGAAATCTGCTGTTCGCGATTCTGGGTGGTTGCAATTTCTGTTTCCAGGGAAACCGGTCCGCGTTCGAGGGTAAAATAATGGTCATTAAAGCCGGGTTGCATTACATAATCAACAGTGCGGGTCTGGTACCCCAGGCATGAAATCCGGACACGCATTCTTCCGGTGGGTAAATCAGACAACATAAACTGTCCAAACTCATTGGAATGCACCAGTTTTGCCAGTCCTTCAATTTCAATGCTTGCACCGGCAACGGGAACACGGGCAACATCGCGCACCAAGCCACGCATTATTACCTGAGGAAGATTCTGGCTCACCTCCTCCACATCGCGGTACTTCCGTTTAACTTTTCCCCTTTTTTTTGGTTGAGAAAATGTAGTAAAAGCAATCGTAAAAAATAAAGCAAAAATCAGCGTACGTTTCATTTTTCAGTTTATTCAATGCTGTTAAAACGAAACGCGCAAGATAAAATTTTCCTGCTGATTCTTTATCTGAAATTATTCTCCCCGCAGAAATGCATCCACTCCGCGGGCAGCCACTTTCCCGGCTTCGATGGCGTGAACAACCAGGCTGGCACCTTTTTCGGCATCGCCGGCGGCAAATATTTTTTCCACCGTGGTTTGTTTCAATTCATTCACTTTCACATTGCCACGCGGATCGTATTCTACGCTCAAAGCGTCAAGCAGCCCGTTGTGCACCGGTTGGGTGAATCCCATGGAAAGCAACACCAAATCGGTATCAATTAGCTGTGTTGTTCCTTCCACTTCGTTCATCATCCAGCGACCGTTTTCATCTTTGGCCCACTCCACCTGCACCACTTCGGTTTGTTTCAGTTTACCATTTTCGCCAATAAACCGTTTGGTGGAAAGACTCCAGCGGCGTTCGCAACCTTCCTCGTGCGAGCTGGAAGACCGCAAAGTATTGGGCCAGTAAGGCCAGGGATTGTTGTTTTCACGCTTTTCTGGCGGTTTGGGCAGAATTTCAATCTGCGTAACCGACTTCGCCTGCTGACGGTTGGAAGTTCCCACACAGTCGGACCCGGTATCTCCGCCACCAATCACCAAAACGTGTTTGTCTTTTGCCGAAATGCGCTTTTTTGCCGGAATGGTTTTTCCCGCAACCACTTTATTTTGCTGGGTAAGAAAATCCATGGCGAAATGTACGCCGTCCAAATCACGGCCTTCCACCGGTAAATCGCGGGGTTGTTCTGCACCAACAGCTAACAACACGGCATCGTATTTATCAAGCAGTTCTTCCTTCGAAATATCGACCCCCACAGTCACATTGGTTTTAAAGTCGATTCCTTCATCAACAAAAATCTCCAAACGGCGATCGATTACCATTTTATTCAGTTTGAAATCGGGAATCCCATAGCGAAGTAAGCCGCCAATGGCATCGTTTTTCTCGAAAACCGTTACATGGTGACCGGCGCGGTTGAGCAAATCGGCAGCCGACAATCCGGCCGGGCCGGAGCCAATAACAGCCACTTTTTTGCCAGTGCGGAATTTTGGCG
>CAZCPH010000027.1:10761-15398 GCA_964500105.1 uncultured Mariniphaga sp.
AGCTTGTTCAACGGTAGAACATTCGTTTTCACGAATGGTAACCGCCTCTTCGTGAATGGCCAGCACACACGATTTCTCGCAGGGCGCCGGGCAAACCCTTCCGGTTATTTCGGGAAAACTGTTGGTTGAATGTAAAATATAATAAGCTTCTTCCAGGTTTTCGCGGAAAAGAGCATCCTGCCACTCGGGGATTTTACTCCCGACAGGACAACCCCAGTTGCAAAACGGAACGCCGCAATCCATGCACCGTGAAGCCTGTAGTTTCCGGTCTTTTTTATTCAGTGTCTGTTCCACTTCGCCATAATCGAAAACCCGCTCTTTGGCAGGCCTGTAACCGGCCTCAACCCGTGGAACATTTATAAAACCTCTTGGATCTCCCATATCTTGTTTACTTCTTTTCTAATTAATAAATGAAAATCGAATTATTCATGCCTTGACGGATCGTCTTCAGTAAGTTGAAGTTTCTTTTGCAACTCCTGAATTTTCTGTTCTTCCAGTACTTTTTTGTATTCGAATGGAATCACTTTTACAAACTTCGGCAGGTATTCTTCCCAGTTGGTGAGAATTTTTGAAGCCAGTGTGCTTTGCGTGTAAAGCAAATGGTTGTTAATGAGCATTTGCAACTCGCTGATATCCGATTTATCCTCAACCGGAAGCAGATCTACCAAACCTTTATTGCAGAAGTAATCGAAATTGCCTGTTTCATCCAGCACATAAGCAATTCCGCCACTCATACCGGCTGCAAAGTTTTTCCCGGTTTTCCCAAGAACCACAACCCGTCCGCCGGTCATATATTCACAGCAATGATCGCCGGCACCTTCCACCACGGCATTTGCACCTGAATTCCGCACGCAAAACCGTTCTCCTGCAACACCGCGAATGTAAGCTTCGCCACGTGTTGCACCATAAAATGAGGTATTTCCTATGATGATATTCTCTTCGGGTTTGAACGTAGTTCCAACCGGTGGAACCACAATAATTTTTCCGCCGGAAAGTCCTTTGCCAATGTAGTCGTTGGAATCGCCTTCGAGCCTGAACGTAATTCCTTTAACCAGAAATGCCCCAAAACTTTGCCCGGCTGTTCCGTGGAAAGTGCAGTTGATTGTATCGTCTGGCAATCCTTCTTCGCCATAAAGTTTGGAAATTTCGCCCGAAAGCATGGCCCCGGTTGTTCGGTCAACATTCACAATTGGGTGTGAAATCCATACTTTTTCTGCTCCGCGAATCGCTTTCCGGGCTTCTTTAATCAGGTCGAAATCGATATGACCTTTTATCGGACGTGTATTCAGATGCAAATTCCGTATGGGAACATTTTTCACCTGTTTCGGCATATACAACAACCGCGAAAAGTCGATGTTTTTCATTTTCCAGCCTGCACCGCCGTTTTTTTGTTTTACCACTTCCTGATCTACTTCCAGCAGATCGGTGCGACCGACTATATCATCAAATCTGGTGAATCCCATTTCAGCCAGGTATTCGCGGATTTCGCGGGCCACAAACCTGAAATAGTTGATGGTGTATTCCGCTTTTCCAATAAACCGCTTGCGCAGTTGTTCATCCTGCGTGGCAATTCCGGCCGGGCAGGTATTCATGTGGCATTTGCGCATCATTACGCAGCCCAGCACGATTAGCGCTGCTGTTGAGAACCCGAATTCTTCGCCACCCAGGCAGGCCAGTGTAACCACATCGCGACCGGTTTTAATCTGGCCGTCAACCTGCAGTTTTACCCTGCCGCGCAGATTGTTCAGCACAAGCGTTTGCTGGGTTTCAGCAATTCCAAGTTCAACAGGCAAACCGGCATGTTTAATGGAACTTGCGGGGCTTGCACCGGTTCCCCCCTCGGTTCCGGCAATCACAATAATATCGGAATAGGCTTTGGCAACACCGGCAGCGATGGTCCCCACGCCATCTTCGGATACCAGTTTCACCGAAACCTTTGCATTGGGATTGGTGATTTTCAGGTCGTAAATCAACTGGGCCAAATCTTCTATGGAATAAATATCGTGATGTGGCGGAGGTGAAATCAATGTAATTCCGGGAGTGGAATTTCGTGTTTTGGCTATAATTTTATTCACCTTGTAACCCGGCAACTGTCCTCCTTCTCCCGGTTTTGCCCCCTGTGCAATTTTAATCTGCAGCTCTTCGGCATTTATTAGGTAATTGTTGGTTACCCCAAACCGGCCCGATGCCACCTGCTTGATCTTACTATTGCGCAACGTACCAAAGCGTGACGGATCTTCTCCACCTTCGCCGGTGTTGCTTCTCCCGCCAATGGTGTTCATGGTAATGGCCAGTGCTTCGTGGGTTTCAATGCTGATGGAGCCATAAGACATGGCGCCGGTCACGAAACGTTTCATAATTTCTTCTTCAGGCTCCACCTGATCCAGCGGAATAGGGTTTCGTTTCAGGTTAAAACACCCGCGTATAAATGCCGGCCGTTTGTTTTGTTTGTCAACCAGTGCGCTGAATTCCTTGAATTTTGAATAATCGTTGGTACGGGTAGCCCACTGCAAAAGTCCGATGGATTCAGGATTCCAGGCATGGTGCAATCCGTTTTTCCGCCAGGCATAAACCCCGTCACTTTCAAACCGGAAAGGCTCAGGAGCCACTTCTGCCTGAAAAGCTTTTTGGTGAAACATCTGTGCTTCCCTGCAAATTTCTTCCAGGCCAACGCCACCTATTTTCGAAGCTGTTCCGGTAAAGTATTTATCCACAATTTCTTTGCTGATTCCCACCGACTCAAAAATTTGGGCTCCGTGGTAACTGCGCAGTGTGGAAATGCCCATTTTGGAGAAAACTTTCAGCAAGCCTTTGTCGATGGCCTTGATGTAATTTTTACGTGCTTCCTTGTATTCCAGCTCAATCTTTCCGTCTTTCACCAGTTGGTCGATGGCTGCAAAAGCCAGATAGGGATTGATGATACTGGCGCCGTAACCCAACAGCAGTGCAAAATGATGCACTTCGCGGGGCTCACCGGTTTCAACAATTATTCCCACCTGCATTCTCTTCTTCTTTTTAATAAGATGATGATGTACTGCTGCAACAGCAAGAAGTGAGGGAATAGCTGCTTCATTTTTGTTTATATTGCGGTCGCTCAGAATAATATAATTCTTTCCGCTGTCAACGGCACTTTCTGCATCTGCCATTATTTTTGCCAGAGCAGCTTCAAAACCTTTAGCCCCTTCTTTAACCGGAAAAACCATTGGTATAACCTTGTGGGAAAACATTTCGTCCTTCAAATCTTTAATTTTCCCCAGGTCGGTATTGGTAAGAATGGGACTCTGGAATTTTATGAGTTTGCAATGGTCAGGTGTTTCCACTAAAATATTGGAATGCAATGAACCAATGTAGTTTGCCAGCGACATGACCAGTCCCTCGCGAATGGGATCGATGGCCGGATTGGTCACCTGGGCAAACATCTGTTTGAAATACTCGAAAAGCCGGCGTGGTTTTTCAGAAAAAACAGCCAGAGGAACATCGTTTCCCATGGAACTTGTGGGCTCGGCGCCATTAACAGCCATCGGCTGAATCAAATCATACATATCTTCTTTGGAATACCCAAACTCTTTGGCATACATCTCAAAATTGTCGATGGTGGAAGGTACCCTGTGTTTCACTTTAATATCGTCCATCATCAACCGGTTTTCCTTTAACCACATGAGGTATGGATTGCGATGGCTCAACTGGTCTTTCACCTCTTCGTCGGGAATGATAATGCCGAGCTGGGTGTCAACCAGCAAAATTTTGCCCGGCCGCAACCGGCCTTTTGCTTTTATTTCTTCGGGTTTGAAAGTTTGCACGCCCACTTCAGAACCCATTACAATGAGGTCGTTTTTAGTGATGACGTAGCGGGAAGGACGCAAACCGTTCCGGTCGAGCGTACCACCTATGTACCGGCCATCGGAGAACACCATTGAAGCCGGACCATCCCAGGGCTCCATAATGGTGGAATGATACTCGTAAAATGCCTTCAAACTTTCAGGAATCGGATTCTTTTCGTTAAACGATTCAGGAATCATCATGCAGAGTGAGTGCGGCAAAGTTCGGCCTGTCATGTGTAAAAACTCCAGCACATTATCAAACGATGCCGAATCGGATTTTCCCGGTTCGATGATGGGAAGCAACTTTTTAAGGTCGTCGCCAAAAACTTCCGATTTCATTAACGCTTCGCGGGCCTGCATCCAAAGCCGGTTTCCTTTTATGGTATTGATTTCGCCGTTGTGTGCCACAATACGAAACGGCTGAGCCAAATCCCAGGTTGGAAACGTATTTGTGCTAAACCGCGAATGTACCAATGCAATGGCGCTTTTAAACTTTTCGTTTTTAAAATCGGGGAAATAATCGCGCAATTGCTCAGGCGTGAACATCCCCTTGTAAACAATTATTTTGGCCGAAAAACTGGGTTGGTAAAAACTGTCTTTGTATTTCAGTTTTGAATCTCTGATCTCTTTTTCAGCAAGTTTCCGAACCACGTAAAGTTTCCGCTCCAGCTCGTCTTTTTCAAGGTTTGCCTTCACAAAAACCTGTTTGATTGCCGGTTCAGTGGTTTTTGCAATTTCGCCAGGCACCGAATGATCAACCGGTACATCGCGGTAACCAACGAGAGTAAGTCCTTCGGCCTGAATATGTTTTGTCAG
>CAZCPH010000028.1:0-15172 GCA_964500105.1 uncultured Mariniphaga sp.
CAATGAAATTGGGGTTTCTGAGTTTTTCCCTGATTAGCGTTGCAGGCATTTATTTTTCATTTAACAGGGGAAAACTGCACCGGGAACAATGAACATTTCAAACAAAAGCTATTAAAAACCGTTTATCAAATTGCATAAAAATTACATATATGATTAAAAACTGTCTGACTTCCAAAAATTTGACACCGGCACTACAAACATTTCGTTTTTTTCGACTTATTGTGCTCTCTGGCATCATTCTGCTGTACGGAAATTTTGCTTCAGCACAAAACGACAGCATACCTGTTGGGAGTGATTCGATCAATACGGTTCTGATGCAGGAATTCAATCAGCGTTTAGCTGAAATCGAACAGCAGCGTATTGCCGATTCCATTCGGAAAGCAGAACTGGAAAAACAAATCATTTCGTTAACCACCACCGACAATTTAAAAAAGGAGGAACTTCAACGGCAACTTGAAGAAATAGAATCTCACCAAAAGAAACTGGCAGATGAAAAAAGAAACCGGATTGATTCTTTGCGCGCAACCGCTGTAGGATTCCCGGTTTATGGTGCCATGGACGAAATCCTTTTTCACATTTATACCAAAATAGGTGCGCTAACTCCAAACGAACGGGCGGAAAATATTTCAAAAAAAATCGATCAGCTTTACAAAAACGATTTTTTGAAAATTGACTCCATACAAATTGTTCCGTCAGAGTATACCCTGGATATCATCTATGATGATCTCATTGTTGTGAGCCTCTCAGAAACAGATGCCATCTGGTACAATACCAACCTTCAAAATCTGGCAGAAGAATTTAAAATTAAAATTGCAGAATCGATATCCGAAGCAAAAAAGCAAAACAGTTTTACCAGGCTTTTAATCAGGATTGGCCTCGTTCTGCTTGTTCTGGCAATCGCAAGGCTGTTAATCTGGCTCATTGGAAAAGGATACTACCGGATTCTTCTTTACATCAGAAAAAACAAGGACAAATGGTTGAAAAACCTTGCCTATAAAGACTATACATTTTTGACAGCAGACCAGGAATTGCAGGGTATTCTTTTGCTCCTGAAATTTTTACGCTGGTTTATGTATGCGATGCTGGTTTATATTTCACTGCCTGTTATTTTCAGCATTTTCCCGTTTACAAGAGGTTGGGCCGACGATCTATTCAACCTGATCTGGTCCCCGTTCAAAGGTGTATTTATTGCCGTTTGGGCATACCTGCCCAATCTGTTTACCATTTTGGTAATCATTTTTGTAATGCGCTATTTCATTCGGTTTGTGAAGTATATTTTTTTAGAAATTGAAGCAGAAAAACTGAAAATTTCCGGTTTTCATTCCGATTGGGCGATGCCAACATACAGCATTGTGAAGTTTCTGCTTTATGCCTTTATGTTTGTAATGATTTTCCCTTATTTACCCGGTTCAGATTCTGACATATTCAAAGGAGTTTCTGTTTTTATCGGAATTCTGTTTTCGCTGGGTTCATCGTCGGCCATAGCAAATATGGTTGCCGGTTTGGTTATTACCTACATGCGACCGTTTAAAATTAACGACCGGATAAAAATAGGCGAAATAACCGGCGACGTGATTGAAAAAACCCTTTTGGTTACCCGCTTGCGTACCATAAAAAATGAAATTATCACCATCCCCAACTCTTCTATTTTAACAGGCAATACAACCAATTACAGTAGCGAAGCCAACACACAAGGCCTTATTATACATACAACCGTAACCATTGGATACGATGTTCCCTGGCGCATTATGCACGAGGCATTGATTGAAGCAGCCTTAAAAACCGAAATGGTGCTGAAAGATCCAAAACCTTTTGTGCTGCAAACAGCCCTGGAAGACTTTTATGTGGCATACCAGATTAACGCTTACATTAAAGAAACCAGCAAACAAGCAATAATTTATTCCAACCTGCATCAGAATATTCAGGATGTTTGTAACGAACATGGAATTGAAATCCTTTCGCCCCACTACCGGGCAGCCCGCGACGGAAACAAAACCACGATTCCGGATGATTACCTGCCAAAAGACTACAAAACTCCAGGATTTACTGTGAATATTGAAAATAAAACTGAATAATTTGTAGCGAATCAAACTTTATGAAGATTGCAATAATAGGCACTGGTGGAGTTGGAGGATATTTTGGCGGAAAGCTTGCAAACGCCGGCTTTGATGTAACCTTTCTGGCCCGGGGAAAACACCTGGAAACCATAAAAGAAAACGGACTGGTTGTAAAAAGCATTTCAGGCAACTTTCACGTCAAAAACACAAATGCGACAGATAACATGAAGGAAATCGGTCATTCTGATTTGATTATCCTCGCAGTGAAAGCCTGGCAATTAAAATCCATCAGAGAGGAGTTGAAATCCATGATTCACCCCACCACACTTTTACTTCCATTGCAAAATGGTGTGGTGGCAACAGAAGAACTTGCCGAAAAGGTGGACAAAAAACACCTTTTGGGTGGACTTTGCCGAATCATCAGCAAAATTGAAGCGCCCGGGGTAATTCACCATTTTGGAGTGCCGTCACCGAAAATTACTTTTGGCGAACCGGATAATTCTATTTCAGACCGGCTTCAAACCATCAAAACAATATTCGACGAAGCCGGAATTGATTCGGAAATTTCAACAGATATCGATGCTGAACTCTGGAAAAAATTTCTGATGATTTGTGTGAGCGGTCTGCTGGCTGTTACCAGAACCACTTACGGTGAAATGAGGGAAATGAAAGAAACCCGACAAATGATGATTGAACTTTTTACTGAAATTTACAACCTTTCACAAAAAATGGGAATTCATATTGAACCGGATTATATAGAACAAACGGTGAAACTGATTGATCAACTCCCTTACGATTCCACATCGTCGCTCACACGGGATATTTGGGAGGGAAAACCTTCTGAAATCGAATACCAGAACGGAACAGTTGTCAGGCTCGGACTGGAACATAATGTTGAAACTCCCGTAAACCGATTTGTTTACCATTGTATTTTGCCCATGGAACGGAAAGCCCGAAAAAACAACCGTAAATAAAGAAGTCGACCCGGATATGCGCGGAATGTTCAGGGATTTTAACGGAAACATTTGGGCTATGGGAACGCAGCTAAACAATTGACTATATTTTTTCTATCATGAAAACAATTATAGCATATTGCGGCTTAAAATGCGACAGTTGTCCTATTTTTCTGGCAACTTTTGAATCGGATTCATCGCTTCAGCAATCCATGCGAAAATCTGTTGCAGAAACGATCAACTCACTTTACGGATTGAATTTTAATAGTGAAGACATAACTGATTGTGAAGGTTGCAAAACAAATACAATCCGCATATTTAAGGGGTGCCTGAATTGTGCAGTTAGAGCCTGTGCAAAGTCGAACAAAGTAGAAAATTGCGCTTACTGTACCGATTATCCCTGTGAAATACTGAAAAAAAAACTTTTCGGCAGAACCGGAATCACAAAAAAGGCTGGAAGAAATACGAAAGTTATTTTACAAAAAACATAACTCTGAATCATAAAAAAAGGCCTCGTCGATCTAACGAAGCCTTTTAGTATTATAATTTTGTTTTGTTGTTAATCGAGTTGCGGACCTGCAGCAACAAGTGCTTTACCTTCTTCGTTATCGGTATATTTTACGAAGTTTTTGATAAAACGGTTGCCCAAATCTTTGGCTTTCTCTTCCCACTGTTTCGGATCAGCGTAAGTATCGCGCGGGTCTAAAATTTTCGGATCCACATCGTGCAATGCAGTCGGAACTTCGAGGTTAAAAATTGGAATCACCTTGGTTTCGGCTTTTTCGATAGAACCATCAAGAATGGCGTCGATAATGGCGCGGGTATCTTTAATGGAAATTCGTTTGCCTGTTCCGTTCCATCCGGTGTTTACCAAATATGCTTCTGCTCCGTGTTCTTCCATTTTTTTCACCAGCTCTTCACCATATTTGGTTGGGTGAAGCGAAAGGAATGCAGCTCCAAAACATGCCGAAAAAGTAGGCTGAGGAGCGGTTACACCACGTTCAGTTCCTGCAAGTTTTGCAGTAAATCCTGAAAGGAAATGGTATTTTGTTTGCTCCGGAGTTAGTTTTGATACCGGCGGCATTACTCCAAATGCGTCGGCAGTAAGGAAAATCACTTTATTGGCGTGTCCGGCTTTCGATACCGGCTTAACAATATTTTCGATGTGATAAATCGGATAAGAAACCCGGGTATTCTGAGTCACAGAACCATCTGTAAAATCAATTTTCCCATTTTCATCAACGGTAACGTTTTCCAGTAGCGCATCTCTTTTTATGGCGTTGTAAATATCCGGTTCTGCTTCCGGGTCGAGGTTGATGGTTTTGGCATAACAACCGCCTTCGAAGTTGAAAATACCATCATCATCCCAGCCGTGTTCGTCATCACCAATCAGTTTTCGTTTCGGATCGGTTGAGAGCGTTGTTTTACCGGTTCCCGAAAGACCAAAGAAAATAGCCACATCACCTTTTTCACCTACGTTGGCCGAACAGTGCATCGATGCCATGCCATTCAACGGAAGGTAATAATTCATCATGGCAAACATTCCTTTTTTCATTTCGCCGCCATACCAGGAGCCACCAATTACCTGCATTTTTTCGGTGAGATTAAATACGGTGAACACTTCTGAGTTTAATCCGTGTTCTTTCCACTTCGGATTGGTGGTTTTCGAGCCATTCATTACTACAAAATCAGGCTCTCCGTAGTTTTCCAGTTCTTCTTCGGTTGGGCGCAGAAACATGTTTTTAACAAAATGTGCCTGCCAGGCCACTTCCATTATAAAACGAACTTTCAAACGCGAGTTTTCATTGGCTCCCAAAAAGGTATCCATAACAAACAGTCTTTTGTTTGATAGCTGATTCGTTACAAGCGCCTTAAGATCAGTCCAAACTTCCGAAGTTGTGGGTTTGTTATCGTTTGGAGATTCAGGAGAAGTCCACCAAATGGTGTTTTCTGTTGTGGCATCTTTAACAATGAATTTATCTTTCGGAGAACGGCCGGTAAACACGCCGGTCATTACGTTTACGGCGTCCAGTTCGGTTAGCTGGCCTTTTTCGAATCCCTCGAGTTCAGGATTCATTTCCTCTTTAAAAAGCTGTTCGTAAGATGGGTTGTAAACAATTTCCTGTACGTTTTGAATTCCGTACTTCGTTAAATCTAAATTTTTCATAACTACCTAATAATTAACTTAATACACTGACAATCTCTTCATAATTCTTATACAAAAATAGAATATTTTTCTGCTTTGGTCGGGAATATCGGGGGTTTCACCGCCATTTGCCCGCCAATTAAACATTATCTTAACAAATTCGAAAAAACACGAACAAAAAAGGCTGAAAATTTCAGCCCTTTAAAAAATTTTATGTTTACAGTTACGACCTCGGATGGAACTGATGAATCGTATTCTTCAGGTAATCACGATCCAGATGCGTATAAATTTCAGTAGTTAAAATAGATTCGTGACCAAGCATTTCCTGAACAGCACGCAAATCGGCACCTCCGTTTATCAAATGTGTTGCAAACGAATGCCTGAATGTGTGCGGACTGATTCTTTTGTTCAGGTTAATTTTTTGTGCAAGATTTTTTATAATCGTGAAAACCATTACCCTGCTCAGTTTTTTCCCTCTTCTGTTGAGAAATAAAATATTTTCGCTGTCTTTGTGAATTTTCAATCCTTTTCGGTAACCGTTTACATATTTATTGATCTCCTCAATTGCCCGGCTGCTAACAGGAACCAACCTTTCTTTGTCGGCCTTTCCTTCAATTTTAACAAATCCCTGTTCAAAAAAGAGATTGGTCATTTTCAAATTCACCAGTTCAGAAACCCGAAGTCCGCAACTGTAGAGCGTTTCAAGCATCGCTTTGTTTCTTTGACCTTCCGATTTTTCCAGATCAACTGCATCAATCAACTGATCAATCTCTTCCATAGACAAAATATCGGGCAGTTTCCGGCCAATTTTCGGAGATTCAAGCAACGATGTGGGATCGCTGGTAATTTTCCCCTCAATGAGGAGATATTTATAGAATGACTTGATTCCGGATATGGTTCTTGCCTGCGTGCGCGGGCTTACTCCCTTTTCGTTCAGCCACTCCACAAACTTTTTCAGGTGACTTAACTTTACTTTGTCCGGGCCAACTCTCTTAAAATTTTTACCAAGAAACTCGATCAATTTATTGATATCGTTAATATAAGCAGCAATAGAATTCTGCGATAACGATTTTTCTAACGTAAGGTAGTTTTCAAACCCCTTTTTGCTTTCCTCCCATTTCATAACTTTGAATTTTTATTTTTTAAATCCGCTGATTTAAATAATTTTGAAACAACTATACCTAAGTACTAATTTTTATGTTATCAATTACGATAAAATGACCTTAAAGTTACTATAAAAAATATTAAAATCGAAATAAAATGAATTTATTGATTATCAACGGCCCGAATTTAAATTTATTGGGGAAAAGAGAACAAAACATATATGGTTCGGAACGTTTTGAGGATTATTATGAAAAATTAAAGTTGTTGTTTCCAAAGATCAACTTTCACTTTTTCCAGTCAAATATTGAAGGCGAGCTGGTAGATAAAATTCACGAATTTGGTTTTTCTGCTGATGGAATTATCATTAATGCAGGAGCTTATACGCACACGTCAGTAGCCATTCGGGATGCAATTGCCGGAATTACAACTCCGGTGGTTGAGGTGCACATTTCAAACACACTCACACGGGAAGATTTTAGACACAAATCCGTTATCGGCCCTGTTTGCCGGGGATGTATCATGGGGTTCGGACTCGATTCCTACCGGCTTGCAATACAAAGTTTTCTGAAATAAAGTGCATCAAAAATATTTTACGTTGGGAATCAGATGACATCCGAAAATCAATAGATATATTTACAGGAACTCTTGCAAATTCAAAAAAACAAAACCAAAATGAGGAAAACAAAAATTGTAGCCACGCTATCCGATAAAAGATGCGACAAGGAGTTTATTCAGGCACTTTATAATGCCGGAATGAATGTAGCCCGCATCAATACTGCGCATATAACACCGGAATCTGGTTTAAAAATCATAGAAAACATTCGTGCAGTATCCGATAAAATTGCAATCCTGATTGACACCAAAGGGCCTGAAATAAGAACCTGCCGGATGCAGGATATAACGGAAGTGAAAGCAAATCAAATAATTACCATTTCGTACAACAAAGATGAAACGTCAATTTTTCCGGGCGTATGTGTGAATTACCGTAATTTTTCTGAGGATGTAAAAATTGGCGACCGCATACTATTCGATGATGGAGAAATTGAAGTGGTTGTGCAGGATAAAAATGAAGATAAGCTGATTTGCCTGGTTAAAAACAGCGGAACCATTAAAAACAATAAAAGCGTAAATGTTCCGGGGGTGGTTACGCACCTGCCTACCCTCTCCGACCGTGACCGAAAATTCATCCGCTTTGCCGAAGAAAACAATCTGGAATTTATTGCCCATTCTTTTGTGCGTAACAAAGAGGATTTAATGGAACTTCAGTCGTTTTTGGATGAGTTAAACAGTGAAATCAAAATAATTTCTAAAATTGAAAACCTGGAAGGGGTAGAAAAAATTGATGAAATTCTCGAAAATTCATACGGGATAATGATTGCGCGCGGCGATTTGGGCGTTGAGCTACCTGCAGAAAAAATACCAACAGTGCAGCGAAACCTCATCCGTAAAGCCGTTCAGAAAAAGAAACCGGTTATTGTAGCTACCCAAATGCTGCACAGCATGATTGAAAATCCGCGACCAACACGGGCAGAGGTAAATGACGTGGCCAGTGCCATTTATTCACGAACCGATGCCATTATGCTCAGCGGCGAAACCGCCATTGGGAAATATCCGGTGGAATCGGTGGAAATTATGCACCGGATTGCCAGCGAAGTGGAACCCGACCGCGATAAACGTTACGATGTAATCCTGCCTCCGGCAAACAATGAAATTCCGGCATATCTGGCCCACTCGGCCATGCGGACAGCAAAAGACTTACACCCTGGGGCCATAATAACATCAACCACAACCGGCAAAACCGCAAGGTACCTTGCAGCTTTCCGGTCCGATATTCCGGTGTATGCCAAATGCCACTCCCAAAGAGTAATGCGCGAACTGGCACTTTCTTTTGGAATTAATCCAACTTTTCTGGAAATGAAGAAAAACCGACTGAGAATACAAAAAGCTGCTATTCAGTCGCTAACTGATGACGGAACGTTAAATCCCGAAGATTTGATTATTTATGTGGGCGGAAGGTTTGGCGAAGATTGCGGCGCTTCATTTATCGAAATTTCAACCGTTGACAAAATAGCTCAACGTTCGATGAAACTGATGTATTAAGCCTTAGCGAAAATCAATCACCTCAACATCGCCATATTCACTGGCATTAAACACAAAAAAGGAATCGGGAAATTCAGTTTGGGTGTCCATTTTGTTTACTTCAATACCATAAATGTTTCCATCGGTACCGTAAAGCAGGGCCGATTTAATCATTTTATCTGTCTGCCCGATTGAAAGCCGGATTTTGGAAACGCCTTGCTCTTCGCTGTCGGGGAAAAGTTCAATCTGATGGTACTTCGTGTTTCCACTCGTTGTTTCTCCTGTATATTGCGAACGAAATCCCTTTTCGTAAATGGTAAATACCGACGAAGGGTCCATCAATTCACTTCCTCCGTCCTCCATGTCGGAAATGGTAACCTGGTTTCCGTCTTCCATGTAGTTCCAGATAGTTTGTCCATCTGAAAATACTTTAACGCCAATATCAGGAAGGGTTACCACATACTTTTGACCCTTCAGCTTAATGGAACCTTCATTCTGCTCGTGAATATCCATTTCTTTGTTCTCCATCGAAAAAATAAAATCGGCAGAAATGGATTTGTATGAACGAGTTTTTTCGCTCACTGCGTCGAGAATTTGCTTTGCTTTTGCATCTTGCTGTGCATCAGCAAATAATACAGAAGCCAGAAATAAACCTAAAAGAAATATACCCTTCATTTTAAAATTTTAGTTTAAGCTATTCAATAATTGTTCCAAACTGTATTCATCCTGAATGAACACCTGCCGTGCCTTGCTTCCTTCGCTCGGGCCAACCACTCCGGCAGCCTCCAGTTGGTCCATAATCCGGCCGGCACGATTGTAGCCGATGGAGAATTTTCTTTGTATCATAGAAGTTGAGCCCATTTGGTTCATCACTACCACTCTTGCAGCATCATCAAACAATTCGTCACGGTTATTTAAATCCACCTCTCCGGGGCCTACTTCTTCATCGCCAACATATTCGGGTAACATAAACGCACTCGGAAATCCCCTCTGTTCTGAAATGAAAGAACAGAGCTTCTCCACCTCGGGCGTGTCAATAAAGGCACACTGAACACGGGTTGTGTTACTTCCGGAAGATATAAGCATATCCCCTTTTCCTATCAGCTGATTGGCCCCGGGTGTATCCAGAATCGTTCGCGAATCAATCATCGAGGCTACTTTAAACGCGATACGGGTTGGGAAATTGGCTTTGATTACTCCGGTAATAATGTTAATTGATGGACGCTGTGTTGCAATAATCATATGAATACCAACCGCACGGGCAAGCTGCGCAATCCTGGCTATTGGAAGTTCAATTTCCTTGCCGGCTGTCATAATTAAGTCGGCAAATTCATCGATAACCACCACAATATAAGGCATAAACCGGTGCCCTTTCTCTGGATTTAGCCTCCGGCTGGTAAACTTTTTATTGTATTCCTTAACGTTGCGTGCGTGGGCTTTTTTCAGTAAATCGTAACGCTGGTCCATCTCCACATTCAGGGAGTTGAGCGTATATTTAACCTTCTGAATATCGGTAATAACAGGCTCATCTTCGTTGGGAAGTTTGGCCAGGTAATGCTTTTCAAGCACCGAATAAAGGTTCAATTCCACTTTCTTGGGATCGATAAACACAAACTTCAGCTGCGACGGATGTTTTTTGTATAAAAGCGAAGCAATAATTACATTGATTCCAACCGATTTTCCCTGACCGGTTGCCCCTGCTACCAGAATGTGCGGCATTTTGGTCAGGTCGAACATATAGGTTTCGTTGGAAATGGTTTTTCCCAGCGCAATGGGCAAATCGGCTGTACTTTCCTGAAATTTTCTCGAACTCAGAATAGAGCGCATGGAAACAATTTCCGGATTTTGGTTGGGAACTTCAATACCAATGGTGCCACGTCCGGGAATTGGAGCAATAATCCGAATTCCCAAGGCAGCCAGACTTAAAGCAATATCGTCTTCCAGGTTTTTAATTTTTGCAATGCGGATTCCCGGTGCCGGAACTATTTCGTACAAGGTTATGGTGGGCCCGATGGTTGCCCGTATTTTTGTAATCTCAATTTTGTAATGACGCAGGGTTTCAACAATCTTATTTTTGTTGGCAAGTAACTCCTCGTTGCTAACCTCCGCATTTCCCGAATTATGTTCTTCCAACAGCTCCAGCGTTGGAAATTTAAAACCCGAAAGTTCCAGCGTCGGATCATACTCTTCCATTCCTTCGCCGGTAAATTCATCCTCATCCACCACTTCCTCTTTCTTCTGCTGAACGGTTAATTCCAGTTCAGCTTCTTCTTTGGTTTGTTCCTTTTGCTTTTCAGGTTTGATGTTTTCTTCTCCCCTGCTGATTTCCATTTCTTCGTCACTGTCCGGTTCAAATATGGCCTGGATGTTGTCCTCTTCGTCAATCACTTTCGAAATGGAGTTGTCAGTTACAGCAATTTCTTCCTGTTTCTCTTCGGACACAGAAAGAATGTCACTTTCCTGTTTTTCTCTTTTCCGGAATAAATTTTTAATGAAAATGTACACCTTTTCAAACCGAACTACAAGAATCGACAATCCGGCAATGAAAAGTAACAACAACAGACCAACCTTTCCTATTAAAGAACTAAACCATTGCGCCAGCACAAATCCATACTGTCCGCCCGGATAGACGAACGTTGAAGCACTTGTTTTGGGAAAAACAAACCCCAATGCCACCGAAATCCAAACCACAAGCAACAAACTAAAAACCAGCGTACGCCTGTATTTCACCAGATTTCTGCCCAAAATTCTGAAGCCGCTAACAACCAGCAGGTAAATAAACAGAAACGAAGCCACTCCAAATCCCCGGTTCATTATTTTCTCCGAAAGGAATGCGCCGGTTTTGCCTGCCTTGTTTTCAACTTTTACATCCGAATTCAACACCAGTTCTTTCCATGGCAAATCGAGCTTGCTTTGGTCTGCAGCACCCGAAAACAGAAAAGAAACAAATGCAACAAAAAGGTAAGCCGATACAAGCAAAACAAAAACCCCAATGATGAATCTGAATTTTTCATTTAAGAAAAAAGGCTGTGTTGATTTACCTTTTTTCTGCTTCGAACTCCCGGGCTTTTTCGATTTAAATGCCATGCTTTTTGCTTGTTTTTTAATAAACGGCAAATTTAACCAAAAAATTGAGGTTGCCGGATTCTTTCCTTCTCAAAAAATCTGCAGTTTAAAAATAAAACCGAAAAAATTAACAGGTATTTTCTTTCGTTTTAAAACCAAATCACACCGCTTTCTTATCAGTTTTCATTTTCTTTATAAAATATTGTTTTATAACAACATAAGAAGATTTAAAGATGACTTAAATTCATTTCTTTTTTTCATCGTTTTTTTTATGTTTGTTGCCTTTTCAAATTTGAAACTATGGAAAAACTGGCAGTGGTAGCTTTGGGCGGAAATGCCCTGCTGCGCGATAACGAGGAGGGAACCATCGAGCAACAGGAACAAAATGCAACCGATACGGTTGAAAACCTGATTCACCTGATAAAAGACGGTTACGAACTGGTAATTACCCATGGCAACGGTCCGCAGGTGGGTAACATTCTGATGCGAAACGATGCCGGAGAAAAAATGTACAACATTGCCCCTATGCCGCTGGATATTTGCGTGGCCGACTCGCAGGGCGGAATCGGGTACATGATTGAACGCATCATCCGGAATGTGCTGAATAAACATGGCATCAAAAAAAATGTAATTACCATGGTAACCCTGATTGAGGTTGATCAGAACGACCCGGCATTTCAAAATCCGGCCAAACGGATTGGAAAAACATACAACCGCGAAGAGGCAGAAAAACTCAGCCAGGAAAAAAGCTGGATATTCAAAGCTTCGTCAAAGGTAAAAGATGGTTTCCGCAGGGTAGTCCCCTCGCCTGCCCCAATCGACATCATTAATAAGGAAACCATAGAACTGCTGGTGAACAACGGAAACATTGTAATTGCTGCCGGAGGTGGCGGAATTCCGGTTTATTACGATGAAAATGGCGATGTACGCACAATAGATGCAGTAATTGATAAAGACCGGGCATCGGGATTGCTGGCCAAAAACATTGGCGCCGACGAGCTTTACATCTTAACCGATGTGCCTTTTATCTACAAAGATTACGGACTGCCCACGCAGGAAAAACTGGAGTTTTTAAACTATGCTGATACCGAAAAATACCTTGAAATGGGTACATTTGCCGAAGGAACCATGGAGCCAAAAATCAGAGCCTGTCTGGAATTTATAAAAAGCGGAGGCAAAAAAAGTGTGATTACCGAAGCCAAAAAGCTGGAAGACAAATCATTCGGTTCGAAAATTACCATGGAATACGATGAAAGAGACAGAAGCAGGAAGCAGGAAGCAGGAAGTGGGAAGACCGATGACAGATGAGTAGCAATTAAAACTTTTCAAAAAACTGATATATTGAGATAATATAATAAACTGAATGATATGGCTTTCAATTTAAAAAACCGGAATTTTCTTAAGTTGCTGGATTTTTCTGCAAAAGAAATAAACTTTTTGCTGGAGTTGTCGGAAACACTCAAAAAAGCAAAGTATGCAGGCACCGAGCAACAATTGCTGAAAGGCAAAAACATAGCGCTGATTTTTGAAAAGAGCTCCACCCGCACCCGGTGTGCATTCGAAGTGGCAGCCTTTGACCAGGGTGCGCATGTAACTTACCTGGGCCCTTCAGGTTCACAAATCGGTCACAAGGAAACAATGAAAGACACAGCCCGCGTGCTGGGACGTATGTACGACGGCATTGAATACCGCGGTTTCGGACAGGAAATTGTGGAAGAACTGGCTCAATATGCCGGCGTGCCGGTTTGGAACGGTTTAACCAACGAATTTCATCCCACGCAGATTCTGGCCGATTTCCTTACCATGAAGGAACACTCGGACAAACTGCTGTCGCAAATCAAATTTTGTTACCTGGGTGATGCCCGCAACAACATGGGCAACTCGCTGATGGTGGGTGCGGCCAAACTGGGCATGGATTTCAGGGCTGCAGCACCGAAACAGTGCCAGCCGTCGGCCGAACTTCAGGAACAATGCAGGGAAATTGCAAAGGAATCGGGAGCGAAAATTTTAATTACTGAGGATGTGGCCGAAGCAGTGAAAGAGTGCGACTTCCTTTACACCGACGTTTGGGTTTCTATGGGTGAACCTGCCGAAGTATGGGCTGAACGTATCAAACTATTGAAACCTTATCAGGTAAATGCAGAAGCAATGAAACTCACCGGTAACCCCAACGTGAAGTTTTTACACTGCCTGCCGGCTTTCCATAACCGCGACACCAAAGTGGGCGAAGAAATTTACCAGAAGTTTGGTCTGGAAGAGATGGAAGTTACCGAAGAGGTTTTCGAAAGTGAAGCTTCGGTGGTATTCGACCAGGCAGAAAACCGGTTGCATACGATTAAAGCAGTGATGGTGGCAACGCTGGGATAAGTGCGAAAAACAGAAAAAACATTGCTGATAAAGAAATCGACGAGCTCTTGCGTTTAGCAGGTTTATTGCAGAAATCCCCGGTCTGGCATATTTATAATTCTTTTAAGCTCTCGCTTTATCCATCGCCTTCAGATTTTCAGATGGAGTTAACACGGTAATTTCACAACCAGCAGAAAGGATAAACCGTTCGTTTTTATGCTTTTCCACCAGACTGCGGCACATGCTGAAAACTTCATTGCGGGTTTTGTCCTGCACCAAAACCGGATTAATGTTACCGGCTAAAATGACTTTTTCACCCAGAACAGAGCGGGCATGACTGATATCCACCTGCCAGTCGAGGTCGAGGATATCGGGATCCAAATCTTTGTAATGCGGAAGCAGGTGATTGGTGTCGCCGCATATATGCAGTTTAATTTTTCCACCCAGGCTGTGAATATATTCAATGAGTTCTTTGTGTCGTTCCTTTACAAAAGTTTCATACGTTTCTGCGTCAATCTGAGAGCAAACGGCATCGCCCATTCCAATGATTTCACAACCAGCTTCAATCTGCGCTTTGGCAAAATCTTTGGCCGTAAACATACATTTGTCCATCAAGCGGTTGGCAAAATCGGGATCCATCATCAACTGCATCATCATGTTTTGAACGCCGGCCAAATCGCAGGCTTCAGCCAGCGGGCCTTCAATCCAACCGATTACGGGAATATTTCCCTGCGTTTTTTGGGCCAGAACTTCACCTGCTTTAATCCTGTCCAGCGTACGTTCTGTTTTATAAACATCCGGGATTTTCAGATTAACCACATCATCAATGGTCTGAACAACGTTATTCAGGCAACGCGGAACTCCATCGGGAATGTACTGGATTTTAGCGCCAAATGCACTGGTTTCGCGGTATGGGTCAGAAATCAGCCCCAACATATCCAGGCCGAATTCGTCCATACAACGTAAATTGGCTTCCACCAATACGTTGTAATCGGAGGCGAATTCTCCATACGTTTTTCCGATATAGTTCGCAGCAAAATACATCAAAATGGGTCGGAAAAGCACTTTTTCAGGTAATGCTCCATGTTGCAGAAGCGAACGAAATTGTTCGGTTTTTGTCATTGGTTTTTGATTAAAAACCGAAATTTAGGCAAAATCATTAAAATATCACTCCAACCGCATCATCTTTCCCTCTTTTTCGTACTCTTTCTGAATGCCTTTCAGAAGGTCTTCAGCCAAAATGGTTTTCGAATCTTTTTGCAGAGTTTGCAATCCGGCAAACTGAATGACATTGACAATGTTGGCTCCGGTTAAATGATACTTCCGGGCAATCTCATCGAGGCTCACTTTTTTATCGAATTTCGCCACCGGAGGAAGGTAGTTCTTCCAGAGCTGCAAACGCTCGGAAGTGTCGGGATTGT
>CAZCPH010000029.1:0-6202 GCA_964500105.1 uncultured Mariniphaga sp.
GTCGAGTATTTTGGTGAAGGAGCGGAATCGCTTTCCGCAACCGGAAAGGGCACAATTTGCAATATGGGTGCTGAAATTGGTGCAACAACCAGTTTGTTTGCCTACGACGCAAGCATGGAACGCTACCTTAATGCAACCGGAAGAAAAGAAGTTGCCGATATGGCAAACGGATTAAAAGATATGCTTTCTGCCGATCAGGAAGTAATTGAAAACCCGGAAAAATATTACGACCAGTTAATCGAAATAAACCTTTCGGAACTGGAGCCGCACGTCAACGGACCATTTACACCCGACCTGGCAACTCCGGTTTCAAAAATGAAAGAAACAGCAGAAAAAAATGGCTGGCCACTGGAAGTTTCCGTAGGCTTAATCGGCAGCTGTACAAACTCTTCATACGAAGACATTTCACGGGCTGCATCAATTGCAAACCAGGCAGTTAAAAAAGGACTGAAAGCAAAAGCCGAATTCACTATAACTCCGGGTTCAGAGCAGGTTCGGTACACCATAGAACGGGATGGCTACATCTCCGTATTCGAACAAATGGGCGGCAAAGTTTTTGCCAATGCCTGCGGGCCATGTATCGGCCAGTGGGCAAGACCCGGTGCCGACAGAAACGAAAAAAACACCATCGTACATTCTTTCAACCGAAATTTCTCGAAACGAAACGATGGAAATCCCAACACCCATGCATTTGTAACCTCTCCTGAGCTGGTAACAGCACTGGCAATTTCGGGCAGGCTCGATTTTGACCCGATTAATGATATGCTTATCAACGAAAAGGGAGAAAAAGTAAAACTCGACCCGCCAACCGGATACGAACTTCCGGTGAAAGGTTTCGATGTGAAAGATCCGGGCTTTCAGGCTCCGGCAAAAGATGGTTCAAATGTTAGTGTAAATGTAGATCCCAATTCGAACCGGCTGCAGTTGCTCGAACCTTTTGAACCCTGGAATGGCAAAAACATTACTGGTGCAAAACTGCTGATTAAAGCTTTGGGAAAATGCACTACCGACCATATTTCAATGGCAGGTCCATGGTTGCGATTCCGCGGGCATCTCGACAACATTTCGAACAACCTGTTGATTGGTGCAATTAATGCCTTCAACCAGGAAGCGAACAAAGTGAAAAACCAGCTCACCGGCGAATACAATGAAGTGCCAAAAGTGCAGCGCGCATACAAAGCCCATGGAATTCCTACTGTTATTGTGGGCGATCACAATTACGGCGAAGGTTCGTCACGTGAACATGCCGCAATGGAGCCGCGTCATTTGGGTGTAATAGCAGTTATTGTTAAATCATTTGCCCGGATTCATGAAACAAACCTGAAAAAACAGGGAATGCTGGGTCTGACTTTTGACAATGAAAACGATTATGATCTGATTCTGGAAGACGACACCTTTAACTTTGTTGACCTGGATGCTTTTGCCCCGGGGAAACAGCTTACACTGGAGGTTGTTCATGCCAATGACACAAAAGACTATGTAAAACTAAACCATACGTACAACGAACAACAAATTGAATGGTTTAAAGCAGGTTCGGCACTTAATCTCATTGCAAAGCAGAAATAGGAACAACTGGTTCTCCCAAGGCAGTCCAAAAATTGCCTGATAATTTTCAGGCACGGTCATTATGACGTCTTTCGGAAAACATTTCATTATCAATAAAAAAAGTTTAATTCAATAAAAAAAAGACAACAGATGCAAAAAATTAAAGTTCAAAACCCTGTAGTAGAGCTTGATGGTGACGAAATGACCAGGGTTATCTGGAGTTTCATCAAAGAAAAATTGATTTTACCCTATCTCGACATTGATTTAAAATACTACGATCTGGGTATGGAAAGTCGCGATGCAACCGATGACCAGATTACTATCGACGCTGCACATGCCATTCAGAAATATGGAGTTGGTGTAAAATGCGCCACCATTACCCCCGACGAAGCAAGGGTTGAAGAATTCGGACTCAAACACATGTGGAAATCGCCCAACGGAACCATCCGGAATATTCTAGGCGGCACAGTATTTCGCGAACCAATTCTCATAAAAAATATTCCCAGACTGGTTCCGGGCTGGAAAAAACCTATCTGCATTGGCCGTCACGCTTTTGGAGACCAATACCGCGCCACCGATTTTGTTACAAAAGGAAAAGGCAAACTCACCATTACCTTTACACCTGACGATGGCAGCGAACCCATTTCGCATGAAGTTTATCAGTTTCAGGACGACGGCGTAGCTATGGCCATGTACAATGTTGACGAATCCATAAGGGGTTTTGCCCGTTCGTGCATGAACCAGGCGATTATGAAAAAATGGCCGCTGTATATGTCCACAAAAAATACCATTTTGAAAAAATACGATGGTCGTTTTAAGGATATTTTTCAGGAAATTTTTGAAACAGAGTACAAAGAAAAATTTGAAGAACTGGGAATTACTTACGAACACCGGCTAATCGACGACATGGTTGCTGCAGCCATGAAATGGGAAGGTGGATTTGTTTGGGCCTGCAAAAACTACGATGGCGATGTACAAAGTGATACGGTAGCCCAGGGATTTGGTTCACTTGGCCTGATGACTTCTACATTGATTACACCTGACGGAAAAACAATGGAAGCCGAAGCAGCACACGGAACTGTTACAAGACATTACAGGCAGCATCAGCAGGGAAAACCCACTTCAACCAATCCTATTGCCTCAATTTTTGCCTGGACACGTGGTCTAGAATTCCGCGGGAAACTTGACGGAAACCAGAAATTGATCAACTTTGCCAATGCCCTGGAACAAGTCTGCATAGAAACCGTAGAATCCGGTAAAATGACAAAGGATCTTGCGCTGATTATCCATGAAAAAGATTTAAAGGAAGATCATTATCTTACAACTGAAGAATTTCTTGAAGCGCTGGACGAAAATCTGCAAAAGAAACTGAGTGCCTGAAACAGAAAAGGGAACACGCCCGGCAGAAAAATTTTTAAAAATAAAGGTGAAAGGTGAAATAAACCGGTTGATTTTTGATTGTGCAATTTTTAAAGGATGAATAAAATAAAAATAAATAATGGAAAGTTGGTGGTTCCTGACGAGCCGGTAATTCCTTTTATTGAGGGCGACGGCATTGGCAAAGACATTACCGGGCCATCGCAAAAAGTTATTGACGCTGCTGTGCAAAAAGCATACAACGGCAAATGCAAAATTCAATGGAAGGAAGTTCTGGCCGGAGAAAAAGCTTTCCGGAAAACCGGGAACTACCTTCCCGAAGCAACCCTGGAAGCTTTCAGGGAATACCTTGTAGGAATTAAAGGTCCGCTGCAAACACCTGTCGGAGAAGGAATCCGATCGCTGAATGTTGCACTTCGGCAGTCGCTCGACCTGTTTGTTTGCCTCAGACCGGTTCGCTGGTTCAAAGGTGTACCCTCGCCCATCCGTTATCCATCGCTGGTAGATATGCATATTTTCAGGGAAAATACCGAAGATATCTACGCCGGAATTGAATACATGACCGGAGAGGTGGACGCAGGCAAATTGCGCGATTTCCTTATAAACGAAATGGGAGTGGATAAAATCAGGTTCCCCGAATCGTCATCTTTCGGAATTAAACCCATTTCAAAAGAAGGGTCTGAAAGGTTAATCAGGGCTGCAATACAATATGCTATTCAGCGTGACCTTCCCTCTGTTACGCTTGTACACAAGGGTAATATTATGAAATTCACCGAAGGTGCGTTTAAAATATGGGGGTATGATCTGGCTGAAAAAGAGTTTGGCGACAAGACCTTCACCTGGCGGCAGTTTGAAAAAATAAAAGACGAAAAAGGGCGGCTCGACGCGGAATCAGCTTTGGAAGAAGCCCAGAAGTCGGGAAAAGTAATTGTCAAAGATGTGATTACAGATGCTTTTTTACAGGATTCGTTGCTGAAACCCTTTAATCATTCGGTAATAGCCACCATGAACCTGAACGGGGATTATATTTCTGATCAGCTCGCTGCAATGGTTGGTGGAATCGGAATTTCGCCCGGCGCAAATATAAATTACCTGAGCGGCTATGCTATTTTTGAAGCAACACATGGTACTGCACCTGATATTGCAGGGTCGGGCAAAGCAAATCCCAGCTCGCTGATTCTTTCGGCAGTGATGATGCTGGAATACATGGGCTGGTACGAAGCTGCCGAACATGTTTACGATGCCATGGAACATGTCTTTGCGAAACGGAGGGTTACATCCGATCTTTTCGGACAAATGGAAGGTGCCAGACTGCTTTCAACATCAGCATTTGCAGACGAGATTATCAAAAATATTCATTGACAGAAAATTCATTAAAAAATCAAAAAATAAAAGAAGATGGAATACATTAAGTATCGTTTTTTTCAAAAAGCAAACAAGTGCTCACAGGAATTTCAGCGAATTAAAAATGAACATTCCGACAAAGTGATTGCTCAGGTGACGCTGGGGCAGGTTTTCACCGGAATGAAAGGTATACCTCTGCTGGTAACCGACACATCCAAGCTGGATCCAAACGACGGCATCCGTTTCAAAGGGTATTCAATACCGGAACTGCGTGAAAAACTGCCAAAAATGGTAGCCGACGGAGAACCCCTCCCCGAAGGGTTGTTCTACCTCATGCTCATTGGTGAAATCCCTTCGCAGGAAGATGTGACTAACCTTTCCAAAGATTTTGCCACCCGCGCGCATGTACCCCAGCATGTTTTCGATGTGATTGACGCGCTGCCTAAAAACTCGCGCCCGATGACGCAGTTCAGTGCAGCCATTTTGGCCATGGCTACTGAATCAATTTTTCAGAAAGCCTACCGTGCCGGTGTAAACAAAAAATATTACTGGGATTCAACCTACGAAGATGTGATGAACCTCATTGCCCGTTTGCCGCACATTGCAGCTTATATTTACCGGCGCAATTTTCATAACGAAGAATATATCGATCCAAACCCGCGTCTCGACTGGGCAGGAAACCTAGCCCACATGATGGGATTTGATTCGGAAGATATTCGCCGATTGTTCCGCCTTTACATGGTGATTCATGCCGACCACGAAGGTGGAAACGTTTCTGCACATACCGCGCACCTGGTGGGTTCAGCGCTCAGCAACCCATATTATTCATATGCGGCTGCCATGACAGGTCTTGCAGGGCCACTTCATGGATTTGCCAACCAGGATGTTATCCACTGGATGTTTCAGATGACTGAAGACCTGGACACCGAAACTCCGACAGATGAACAGGTTGCTGCATACATCAAACAGACACTTGAAGAAGGCCGTGTAATTCCCGGATACGGACACGCCGTTTTAAGAAAAACCGATCCGCGCTTTACCGCCCAGCAGGAATTTGCTGAAAAGTATATTAAAGACGATCCGATGATAAATCTGGCAAACCAGTTGTACCGGGTTGTTCCGCCAATTCTTTCCAATATTGGTAAAATTAAAAACCCGTGGCCAAATGTAGATGCGTTCAGTGGTTCGTTGTTATACCATTACGGAATTAAAGAATACACGTTCTACACCGTATTGTTTGGTGTATCAAGAGCGCTTGGAGTTTTGGCGTCGCTGGTAAACGACCGTGTTTACGGTATGCCGATCGAACGACCAACTTCTCACCCACTCCACTGGTATCGAGATGTGGTAGAAGGCGAAGGCGGAAAAAAATGCTAAATTCCTTTTTATGAAATAATTAAGCCGGTTAAAAGCCGGCTTTTTTTATAGATACTCCATCTCAACATTCCACTTTTTTTTTACAAAAAACCAGGTTATCAACAAAAAAGAAGTATCGATATGTTGAATTTGGTGAACAAAAAAAAGTTCCTTAATTTCAATAATTATTGTGAACCATTATAAGTAAAATTATGGATGAGCAAACTGTTGTGATAACTGGGGCTAACTCGGGAATTGGAAAAGAAACCACGTTAAAATTCGCCAGAGCCGGATACACAGTTATCATGGCCTGCCGCAACCTGGAAAGAAGCAAAAAGGTTCAGGATGAAATTATTACGACATCAAAAAATGAAAAGGTTTTCCTGATGCAACTGGATATGTCGTCGTTAGATTCCATCAAATCCTTTGCTGATGAATTCACAAGTAAATTTTCCAAACTTGATATTTTAATTAACAACGCCGCCTATTTTAATCATGGTGAAGGTTACCGCCTGAGTGCCGATGGTATTGAAATCACCTTTGCAACCAATACAGTGGGTCCTTTTTTGTTGATTCATCT
>CAZCPH010000029.1:6212-15010 GCA_964500105.1 uncultured Mariniphaga sp.
AAGCATTACAAGATCATTTAAAGAAGTCGGATGATGCGCGGGTTTTGAATGCGTCCAGCAACATCATCAAACACTTCTTTTCTCCCAAAAAAGAAATTGATTTCGACAACATCCGGGGGAAAACTGACAAAAATTACAAACACAGTGTTTATACCTGTTACCGCAATTCAAAAATGGCTTTTTTGATGCTCACGTTTAAAATGGCCAGAGATTTTGCCGAAACAGGAATAAAGTTTTACTCGTTGCAGATAAACGGCGCCCGCATGTCGAAGGAAACACTCAAAAAATTTAAACCCGGCTGGCGGTTTATTGCACGCATTCAAAACCTCTTTTTTCCTCCGGCTGAATTTATGGCCAGCAATTATTTCGAAATTTGCACCTCTGAAAAATTCAAAAACAGAACCGGAATCCATCTCAACCACAAACTTGAAATCATGAAACCCGGACCGGAGAAACCTTCAATTAAACACATCCGGGGAACCGATTACTATCCGGTATATGCTGAAAATGAAACCATTCAGAATAAAATCCGGGAATTCTGCCAGTTTTTAACTGCAAAATATTTTGTAACCAGATAATTCAACTATTTATCAATACATCGAAATGAAGCTTCACATCAAAAATATGGTTTGCGACCGCTGCAAAATGGTGGTAAAAGCCGAACTCGAAAAACTTGGGCTTCAACCAGTTTCCGTAGAACTGGGTGAAGTGGTGCTTGAAAAGGAACTTTCGGCCGAAGAAAAAACAAAACTCAACGAAAACCTTCATGCTGTGGGATTTGAGCTGATTGACGACAAAAAAAGCCAGTTAATAGAAAAGATAAAAAACCTTATAATTGAACTGGTACACCAGCAAAACAGCACCCTTAAAATCAATCTTTCAGACTACCTGAGCAGCCAGTTAAACCACGATTACAACTACATGACCAACCTTTTTTCGGAAGTGGAAGGAACCACCATCGAAAAATATTTTATTGCCCAGAAAATTGAAAAGGTGAAGGAACTGCTGGTTTACGACGAACTTACTTTAAGCGAAATTGCCTGGCAGCTCAACTATTCCAGCGTTGCATACCTGAGCAGCCAGTTCAAAAAAGTAACCGGACTAACACCCAGCCATTTTAAAAACATCAGGGCGCAAAAACGCAAACCGCTCGACAAGGTGTAAAATTTATAATCTTTTCGAAAAATAGTGTAACACAATTCCCCCGCACAGTCGCCATCTTTGTATCAGTCAATTAAAAAGAAATAAAGATGGAAACTTCAGATAAAAAATCACTGCACGTTGCAAAGCAGAAAAAACAGCTGTTAATCTCAGGCAATGGGATGCAACACGGCAAAAATAACGAATTCAGTACCATGAAAATGCCACATCCCAAAATGGAATTTGGCTCGGTTAAACTCGCTTCCGAAAAAGAAAAAGCTGAAAAAATAAAAAAGGAACTGGACAAAGGTGCCAAATCCGTAAAACAGACCTTTCCGGTTTTACAAATGAGCTGCGCCTCCTGTGCAGCCAGCATCGAACGCATTTTAAAAGCGCAGGAAGGCGTTATTGACGCAGCCATTAATTTTGCCGCAACAACAGTTACAATTGAATACCTCCCCACCCTCGTTCAACCCAATGAGTTAAAGAAAGCTGTACAGGACGGTGGTTACGACCTGGTTATAGAAAGCGAAAAAAACGAAACAGAAACGCTGGAAGAAATTCATCAAAAAAAATACACAAAGCTGAAAAAACAAACGTTGGGTGCGGCTATACTTTCAATTCCGGTGGTCATCATCGGTATGTTTTTTATGGGAATGCCCTACGCCAACGAAATCATGTGGATTTTATCCACGCCTGTGCTGCTTTTATTTGGCAAAGACTTTTTCATCAACGCCTGGAAACAGGCCAAACACCGCACAGCAAACATGGATACGCTGGTAGCTCTGAGTACAGGTGTGGCCTATACATTCAGCGTGTTCAACACCCTGTTCCCTGAATTCTGGCATCGCCAGGGACTGCACGCACATGTCTATTTTGAAGCGGCTGCCGTCATTATTGCTTTCATTCTACTGGGCCGCTTGTTGGAAGAAAAAGCCAAGGGAAACACTTCGGCTGCCCTGAAAAAGTTGATGGGACTTCAACCCAAAACAGTTACAGTAATTACCAAAACCGGAAACCAGGCACAAATTCCCATTGAAGATGTACAGGTAAACGATATTATAATTGTAAAACCGGGCGAAAAAATTGCCGTAGACGGAAAAGTAACCGAAGGCAGTTCGTATGTGAATGAAAGCATGCTGAGCGGCGAACCGGTTCCCGTACAAAAAAAAGAGGGCGAAGCGGTTTTTGCCGGAACAATCAATCAAAAAGGCAGTTTTCAGTTTAAAGCTGAAAAAGTGGGTGCCCAGACCATGCTGGCACAAATCATTCAAATGGTAAAAGATGCCCAGGGCAGCAAAGCACCGGTTCAAAAACTGGTGGATAAAATTGCAGCCGTGTTTGTACCAGTGGTGATGGCAATTGCAGTGCTGGCATTTATTACCTGGATTGTTCTTGGCGGAGAAAACGGGTTTACACACGGGTTACTGGCCATGATTACTGTTCTGGTCATCGCTTGTCCGTGTGCACTCGGGCTGGCCACACCCACTGCCATTATGGTTGGAATCGGCAAAGGTGCAGAAAAAGGAATCCTCATTAAAAACGCCCAAAGTCTGGAGCTGGCCAAAAAAGTAAATGCCGTTGTGCTTGACAAAACCGGAACCATTACCGAAGGCAAACCCGAAGTTACAGACATCCAATGGCTAAATGAAGATGAATCGGCAAAAAAAATCCTGTTCAGCATCGAAAAACAATCGGAACACCCATTGGCGGAAGCAGTAATTAATCACTTCGAAAACGTGAAAACAGTGCGGCTTTCTGCCTTTGAAAGTTTAACCGGAAAAGGAGCAAAAGCATCGGTAGAAAATAAAACCTGGTTTGTGGGCAACAAGCGTTTGCTGGAAGAAAATAACATTCAAACAGAACCAAAACTGCTGGAAACAGCCGGGAACTGGAGCAACGAGGCGAAAACGGTCATCTGGTTTGCCAATGAAGAAAAAGCACTTGCCGTAATCGCCATTGCCGATACCATCAAAGAAACTTCGAAAGCCGCCATTGGCAATTTGCAGAAAGCAGGAATTGAGGTTCACATGCTCACCGGCGACAACGAATCAACGGCAAAAGCCATTGCTGAACGCGTTGGCATCAACCATTTTAAAGCCGGTGTTTTGCCCGAACAAAAAGCAGAGTTTATAAAACTATTGCAAAACGAAGGAAAAACAGTAGCCATGGCAGGCGACGGAATTAATGACAGTACCGCACTGGCACAGGCCGATGTGAGCATTGCCATGGGCAAAGGCAGTGACATTGCTATGGATGTGGCAGCCATGACCATCATTTCATCCGATTTAAATAAAATCCCGGAAGCAATAAAACTCTCCAAACAAACGGTGCAGGCCATCCGCCAAAACCTCTTCTGGGCATTTATTTACAATGTGATTGGAATCCCGCTGGCAGCCGGAATTATTTACCCGTTTACCGGATTTCTGCTGAATCCGATGATTGCCGGTGCGGCCATGGCTATGAGCAGCGTAAGCGTGGTGAGTAACAGTCTGAGGTTGAAGTGGAAAAAATAAAAATCATTTTTTGTGCAAGTTTTTAAGAAAGGTTGTGTCCAAAGGGTACAAACAATTTAAAAAAATAGAAAACATGAAAAAATTATTTTTGTCTTTAATGTTTCTCGGAGGATTTATTTTACTCGGAACAACTATTGCAGAAGCTCAGAAAGTTGACCAGAAAAAAGTTCAAACCACACAAGCCACCCAATATGGTTTTGTTGACACAAACAACGATGGAATTTGTGACCATTACGACGGAAGCCAGCCAGGAAAAGGACTTGGCCCGGGAAACGGACAAGGTCTTGGCCGTGACAAAGGTAAAGGGTTGGGAAAAGGCTCCGGCCTGAGAGACGGCAGTGGCAACGGACAACGCCGGCTCGACGGAAGCGGTCGTGGCAGGAATTTAGGCAACGGCCGGCAACTGCGCAATGGCAGCGGAGGCAATTGCCCCACTCCTTCAAAATAAATCGAAAATTATTGAAATCTGAAAACCGGTGTGATTCGTCACTCCGGTTTTTTGTTTACAGTTAATGATGGACTATACACGATTAACAACCATAGTTATGCTATTTTAAATTCTCCATCAATTAATTCAACATTAAAATTTACCTTGGCTTTCAATGCTTTAAAAACACGCAATATTGTTTCAATAGTTACGTTTTTTGCGTTTCTCTCAATACGCGATATTTGAGATTTCTGAACTCCGATTAATGCTCCAAGTTGAGTTTGAGTCAAATTTCTTTCTTTTCTGGCTTGTCGTATCATTTCTCCCAATAAATCAAGGCGAAGTTCATATTCATAATTATCACGTCTTTCAGTGCCAATTTTTCCAAGATGTTTATCTTTTGCCTCTTCCAATGAATAGATTCTTAATTTATTATTTTCCATGACCATCATTTTTTTGTTTCTCCTCAAAATACCGTTTCATAATCGATTTTGCTTTTTCAATCTCTGCTTTCGGAATTTTATCTGTTTTTTTGATTATTCCGTGAGTTGCAATCACCAAAGTGTCTTGATTATCTGTCTTATCCCAAAATGATAGTAAACGATAATAAGTCTTTTTGTATTTTGACCTGAATTCCCAAATAATATCATCAAGTTTTTTGAACAACTCAGGGTCATTTACATATTTTGCTTTGTCAATATTGTAGAAAATCTTCTCTTTTGATTTTTCATCAATCGTATCAAGAAAATCCCAAACTTCTCCAAGCAAGATGACATTAAACTTCTGTTTCATGCAATATCATTTTCCGAAACAAAGATAAAATAAAAGTTCTAATATAGGGAAACTTTATCAAATATGAGATGCGTTCTTTAACTATGATTGTTAACAGTTTGGGTAACGGTGCCAGCTTGAGGAATTGCAGCGGAGGCAATTGCCCCACTCCTTCAAAATAAATCGAAAATTATTGAAATCTGAAAAACCGGTGTGATTCGTCACTCCGATTTTTGATGTAATTAAAAACAGATACTATTGTTTCATTAAAAAATTTTAGCCATGAACAATCAATACAACACTTTGGCAGAAGCCATTGAAAAACTGAAAAAAAGGGGATTTACCGCCAATTTCAGGATAAACGAGAACGAACTTCTCGAGGCTGGAAAACGAGAAACGTTTAAATCTTCTGAATTAAAGCTCACTGAATTTCACAGGTTTGAAGGAATGACCGACCCGGGAGACAGTACAATTCTCTATGTACTTGAAACAAATTCAGGACTGAAGGGCACTTTGGTTGATTCGTATGGTGCCGATGCTTCGGAACTCATTTCAGAATTTATGAAAAATGTTAAATAAAAATGTCTGAAAAAGAAATCATTCAGGCTTTGTGCAACAACTGAAGCATATTCTGAATTTTGTATTATCTTCAAATCCACAAAAAGAATTCAGGTTTCATGCGCTTCAGACTGCTTTTACTCACATGTTTTCTTCTTCTGGCAGAAATCTTTCAACTGTCTGCACAGGAAAATTATGAAGTGCGGAAAATTACGTTTAAAGGCAATAAAACCCTCAAAAAAGATTTTCTTCTGGAAAAAATGGCCATAAACGAGGTTTCGTGGATTGAAAAAGTAGCCACAAAAAAAGAACCTTTTTTATTTAGCAGAGAACTGATGGATTTGGACCTCGACCGACTGAAACGGATTTACCAGAGCGAAGGTTTTTTGCAGGCTAAACCTTCGGTAAAAGAAATACTCAGCAACGATAAAAAGCAAACAGTCAAAATCGTGATCGAAGTGATCGAAGGTGAGCCTGTGGTAACAGATACGGTTTGGATGGAATTAGCCCAAAATCCCGACAGTCTGAACACTGATTCCCTTTTCAGAAGGTATTCGAGAGTGCTAAACCTGAAAGAAGGGAAACGCTTCCGCGACGAAGCACTGGAACAAGACACCCGTTTTGTTGAAGACGCTTTCAGAAGCCTGGGATATGCCTATTCGTCAGCCCGGTACAATCTCAGCCTTAAACCGGAAGAACATACCACCGGAATACAGTACTTTGTTCAACCCGGGCCAAAATCTTATGTAGGCGAAACGCGCATTTCGGGTAACAAATACGTCTCTGAAGAATTCATACGAAAACAGCTGAAATACCAGGAAGGTGACTTGTATGACAAATCGCGCCTTGACCGTACCCGGCAAAATCTTTATAACCTGCAGCTGTTCAGGGTGGTTTCCGTTTTGCCCGAACGCGAACCAAGCACGCAAAAAAGTCCGATTCCTGTGAACATTTACATCGAAGAAGCGCCAAGATTAAGTACGCGTTTTGGAGCAGGTTACGGAACCGAAGACAAGTTCCGCACCTTCCTCGACATGAACTACCGCGGTTTTTTGGGCGGTGCCCGCAGAATAAACCTCTATGTAAAACATTCGGCACTGGAACCTTATTCCATACGTTTGCGCTGGATTCAACCACGTTTTCTGGGATTTAACAGCACCATTTCAATCAATCCGTTTTTAATGCGAAACAAAGAACCCGGGTACGACACCCGGACTTTTGGTGTGAACATTCCAATCACCTACCCTTTCAGTCCGTCAACTACGGGAAAAATCACCTATTACCTTGAAAATGTTCAACAAAACATCGAAGCAGGCGATTCAGAGTTTCTAAACATGGAAAGCAACAAATTCCTTTACAACAAATCCGGAATTTTGCTAAGCGGCATGTTCAACAGCGCCGTTCCCCGGTTTTCGCCCGAACGGGGTTTTAACATTTCACTTGGCTATAAACTGAATGGATACATTTTTGGAAGCGATTTCAATTACTCAAAAACATGGGCCGACGCGCGTACCTATCACGATTTTGGTGATTTTGTGCTGGCTTTACGGCTGATGGCCGGCAGTGTGAGTTCGTCCGACAGCAGCGGATTCATCCCCGTGGAAGACCGGTTTTATTCGGGCGGAAGTAATTCTATTCGCGGCTGGAACCGTGCCGAACTGGGACCAAAACGTGAAAGCGGAACCCCGGTGGGTGGAAAAAGTATATTCGAAAGCAATTTGGAAATCAGATATCCGGTGGTTTGGCGGCTAAGTCTGGTAGCTTTTTTCGAAGCAGGAAATGTTTGGAAAAAATCGTGGACCTACGATTTTAACCAACTAAGTTACGCCGCCGGTTCGGGTTTGCGCATTGAAACCCCAATCGGACCGGTGCGGTTTGACGTTGGAGTTCCGTTGTGGAACGAAAAGCGAAGTGCACAATTTTTTATCAGTGTTGGTCAGGCATTTTAGTATGAAGAAAGGAATCAAATACGGTGTGGTTTTTCCGGGATTTTTTATCCTGGGAATAATCTTTTTGGTGTTGGTTACTCTTCTTCTCATTCAAACCGAACCGGCAAAAAGAAAAATAGCCCGGGTAGCCGAAACAGAAGTAAACAAACTACTGAACGGAAACCTTTCCATCGGTAAAATTGAAGGCAACTTTTTTACCGGCCTGTCGCTGCAAAATGTATTGTTAACTCTGGAAAATGACACGTTAGCACAAATTGAAGAAATTAACGCCAGTTACAATCTCTGGCCACTTCTGCGAAATACCCTCGATATTTACTCCGCCGAAATTATCCGGCCAAAAATTTTTCTGAAACAGGTAAACGATTCGGTATGGAATGTGCAGCAAATTGTAAAACCCGGAACAGAAACACCGGAAGATGAGCCGAAAAGTACAGGCAATTTCAACATCAGGCTTCCGGTTTTCAGACTGGTTAACGGGTTAATCCGAACTGAAACGCAGGACACTGTCATTCCGCAACGAATAGAAAATCTGAACACCGAACTTTCGGTTAGTTGGACAAAAAACCAGCAGCAGGCAAGGCTTAAACAATTTTCGTTTTCCACAAAAAAGCCTGATTTCAGTCTGAATCGTTTGGAATTTAACCTTTCCCGAAAAAATGAATTTATCGAGTTATCAGATTTCCGGATTGAAACTGCAATCAATCAACTAACAGGTGAAGCCGGATTTTCACCCGAAAAGCAAACCGGAAATGCCGACTTTGAAATTCAGCAGCTTAAACTTTCCGAATTCAACTATTTCCTGCCCTACCTTAAATTTCCGGCAACACCCCAAATAAAACTGCAAGCCCGGATGGATGAAAATCTTACGCGTGCAACCCTTCAGCTTGCAGACCAGAACCAGCAAATTTATTTGCAGGCGTCATTAGCCAATCTGGCCGAATTTCTTTTCAGTTCCGGTGAAACCATTCTTTCCTATACTGTTGACGGAAAATTTACGAATGTTGATTTGGTTCATTGGCTGGGCTTGGCAGACATTCCCTATACGCTAAACGGAAACCTTTCTTTAAACGGCAGCGGGATTGAGCCTGAAACGGCAGAAATTGCGCTGAACGGGGTCCTGAACAACTGGGTGATTCAGGACAGACAACTTGATAAAGTCACGTTTGATCTCGCTTTGAACAAGGGAAACCTTTCCGGGTTAGTGCAGGGAAACGGAGCATTCGGAAATTTCAGGCTGAATCCTTCGGTACAGAACCTGTTTGGCGTGCCGGTTTACAAAGCAAATTTTTCTGCCCAAAACCTGAATTTGGAGCGGCTGACAGGAATTGCTGACCTGAATTCTGAAATCAATTTAACGGCAAACATTAGCGGAAAAGAATTTGCCCCGGAAAAAATGAGTGTTTCAGGGCAGATTAACATACTAAATTCCCGGTTTCA
>CAZCPH010000030.1:0-1696 GCA_964500105.1 uncultured Mariniphaga sp.
AAGTATTGCGATAACAAGCAGTAATCCGTACAAATATTTTTGTATGGTTTTCTGGATTTTTTGCAGAATGGTATTTAAATTTTCTTTTTTGTCTTTTGGAGCCTGGATAAGTAAAAACTTTTTGAAGTTTTCCTGATACCATAAGAGAAAGAATGTAAACAAAACAATTAGGAATAGATTGAAAATCAATGTTGTAAGCGATGAAATACCTTTTTGCGCAATGGCTAAAGTGCTGTTTGCCAGTTGAGGAATGTTCTCCAGCAGACCTGTTTCGTCCAGCTTAAGATTGGCCTTTATTCCAAAGTTCGTGTTTAACCATTGAAAAATTTTCTGCAATCCTTCACTGATTTTTCCGGTAATATTTTCCAAATCGTTAACAATTACTGTTAACTGCATTGAAAATAGAGTGATGACAATACTCACACCCACAATAACACTAAGCAGTGTAAGCAAAATTGCAGGTATTTTATACTTCACAAGTCGCTGAAAAAAGCTTGAAAGCGGCTGGAGCATAACTGTGAAAAGAATCGAAAAGACGAGGGGCTCAAAAAAGAATTTTCCTTGTTTCAGAATAATGTATCCTAAAACAATAACAATAAACAAAGAAGCTAATCGCTGAAAAGAGACCGATTTTTGAATCATTTTACACTATTCTGAAACTTGTAAATATTATACAAAATCACTATTCAAACGCAACTTTTCCAAAATACTCCGGCCGGTGATAGTCTGGATTTTCAGTTTTCACGGGATTCCAGGTTACATAATGAGCGACTGCAGTTTCATCGCCACATTTGTAAAAATTGGCGGTAGCTTTCAATCTGTCAAATGTTTTCAGGTTGCTGTATGCAAATACTTTTAAGGGAATGCGTATCATCATTTCCCATTCAAAGTTGCCCGATTTATCGTTAAACGGAGCGCCAGCGATGATTTGATTTCGATTTTTTCAATATCCGAAGGGTCCACAAATTTCCGGTTTCCCCTGCCCGGTCCGTAGGCCAGATGAATGGTTCCAATACAGCTGAATTCGAAATTGTAGTAGTTCTCATCGCCTTCAGCCGACACAAAAAACTCCACACAACTGTCTTTGTAAACTTCACCGTTCGTGCGGGTTTCACGGGCACGTAAATGCTTTTCATTTACGTAATATTTCAGCCAGATTTCTTTCCCGGTATGACCAATTCTGAAATTTACTTTTGGTCGATAGTCGTAAGCTGCCCAGTTCAGAATTTGGATGGGGTGGGTAACGGTTTGTTTTTCCAGCAAATGATCGGCTTCTGCAAACGAAATGTTTGTTTTCGCCTCAATTTTTTTTATAAAAAGTTCGTTCATGACGGTAAGTTTTGAATTTTTGTAAAGTTAAACAATATTTTTTCTTTCCCGTTTGCCAATCTACCTGTATATTTGAGGTTCTTTTTTTGTAACGCATTTAAACTGAAATGGGCGAAACAGAGTTTGTGATTGTATTAACAGAACATCGGAACCTGGGAAATGTATTCCAGCCTTATCTCATTCATAAAAAAGATAAATTTTATTCCACTGAAAAACTGATAAAGCCATTTGATTTGAACAGTGCGGGTTACGAACTGAAACCATACGAAAAAGAACTTGTAAAGCTTATAGATAAATACAGCGATGAACGTTTGATGAAACGGTTTTCCCGTGCGAAAAATGTGTCGGAGTTTTTTGCCGGACTGGA
>CAZCPH010000030.1:1706-14536 GCA_964500105.1 uncultured Mariniphaga sp.
TCGTTGAGCAGTGTATGTTCGAGGTAGTAAAAATATTAATGCTCAGCCCGGTTCGTTTACTGAACAAAGAGGTGAAATATGCAAATTTGTACGATGAAGATGAGATTAAGGTTCCGCCGTTGTTTGCCCGGCCTGTTTTTTATTTCGAGCGAAACGAATCAGAAACCCGCTATCAACTTAAAATTTTTTTGGACGACAAACCAATTTCACTACTCAACAGAAATATAAAAACAATTACAAATTTTCCCTGCATACTTGTTACGAGAGGGCAGTTGCTGGTTTTTGAAAAACTGGATGCAAAAAAATTAATTCCGTTTTTCAGTAAAGAAACTGTTTCCATACCGCGCTCTATGGAGGAAAAGTACTATTCTGGATTTGTTCGGAAAGCCATCAGGGATTTTGATGTGCAGGTTTCAGGATTTCAGTTGATTGAAGGTGAAGGCAAAAAAACGGCAGTGCTTGGCCTGGACAATAACCTGAAACAGCAGCCCTGTTTTGTGTTGCATTTCAGGTATGGCGACGAGACTTTTTTACCCAATGCAACCCGTGAAGTTGCTGTTCATTTTCAAAAGAAGAATGATGCCTTTGTTTTCAGAAAAGTGAAGCGGGATTTTAAGTGGGAGCAATCTGTTTTTGATGGCCTTTTTGAAATTGGGTTGAAAGAGCAGGACGGCTGGTTTTCGTTAAAAGAAGTGGATTTGTCGAAACGCAGCGATGCCCTTTACTATCTGGTGAACTGGCTGAATAAAAATAAAAACCGGCTCGAAGAAAAGGGCATTTTGGTTGAACAGGGGAAACTGCAGAAAACATATTTTACCGGAAAGCAGCAGCTTGATGTGAAGACCGAAACTTCGGGCGACTGGTTTGATGTGTATGCGATGGTAACCTTTGGCGATTTCAGCTTTCCTTTTGTAAAGCTAAAAAATCACATTTTGAATGACATTCGTGAGTTTGAGCTGCCCAACGGCGAAGTTGCCATAATCCCTGAAGAGTGGTTTGCCCGGTACAAAACACTGATGCCTTTTGCACGGGCAAGAGGCGAGAAATTGCAGTTTGGACGGCATCATTTTACTTTGCTGCAAAATGTGTTGCAATCCGGAGATGATTCTATTCTGAAGAAAATTCAGAAACTGGCTGGCGGTCGCGGAACGGTTCAAATTCCGGAAGGATTGAACGCCGAACTGAGAAGTTATCAGAAAACCGGGTTCCGGTGGATGTTCGGTTTACACAAAAACGGATTTGGCGGTTGTCTGGCTGACGACATGGGACTTGGAAAAACCTTGCAAACCCTGGCTTTGTTGCTAAAATTTAAACGACCTGAGAAATTATTTTCACTGATGGGAAATGATGAAAAGAACAGACAGCTTTCATTGTTTTCTGAGCCGGAACCAACAGATGAAAAGATACAGTTTGCCAGTCTGATTGTGTTACCCACTTCGCTGGTGCATAACTGGGAAGCCGAGATTCAGAAATTTACCCCTGAATTAAAAGTTTACCGTCATGTGGGGCAACAGCGAAAAACGAACAGTGATTTGGAAAAAGCGGTTTTGAATTTCGATGTAATACTGACAACTTACGGTACGGTGCGCAACGATGTGGATCAACTGGCAAAACTGAAGTTTTTTTACTTGATACTGGATGAAAGTCAGTATGTTAAAAATCCGTTGTCGAAAACGTACAAAGCGGTGATGAAACTGCAAGGTGAACATCGTCTGGCGCTCACCGGAACACCCATTGAAAATTCGCTTTCAGACCTTTGGGCGCAAATGAATTTTCTGAACAAGGGAATGTTGGGGAATCTGGCATTTTTCAAACGTTTTTTTATCACGCCCATCGAAAAGCACAATAAACACGAGGAACAGGAAAAGCTGCAGGTTTTAATCAGGCCGTTTGTACTGCGGAGAACCAAGGAAGAGGTGGCCAAAGATTTGCCCCCGCTAATGGAACAAACCGTTGTTTGCGAAATGGAAGAGAGTCAGCAAAGCATTTACGAAACGGAAAAATCCATTATCCGCAATTCTATTCTTGCCGGAATAGAGGGAGAAGGGGTTAAAAAATCGTCGATTATTATTTTGAAGGGACTGATGCGTTTACGGCAACTGGCCAACCATCCGCGGCTTCTCGATGATTTTGAAGAAGGCGATTCGGGTAAGTTCGAAGAAATTTTCCGGATGCTGGAAAACGTGGTGGCTGAAAAGCACAAGGTGTTGGTTTTCTCTTCGTTTGTCAAACATCTGGAACTTTTTAAAAACCGAATTGAGAAAGCGAACTGGAAATACAGTCTGCTAACCGGCCAGACTGTTAACCGTAAAGAGGTGATCCGGCAGTTTCAGGAAGATTCGGAGAACCGGATTTTCCTTATTTCGCTGAAAGCAGGCGGCGTGGGGCTGAATCTCACAAGTGCCGATTATGTTTTTATAATCGATCCGTGGTGGAATCCGGCAGCTGAAAATCAGGCTATCAGTCGGGCGCATCGCATTGGCCAGAATAAGCATGTTTTTGTTTACCGGTTTATTACGCAGGGCTCCATCGAGGAAAAAATTCAGCAGCTGCAAAACCGTAAAAGTTCATTGGCCGACAAATTTATCAACTCCAACAATCCGCTGCAGGAGTTAACGCGGGATGAGCTGATGAATTTGCTGAAATAATTTCAGCTGCCGCTGTTGCCAGGGTTGCCTTAAATCGAAATGATGTTACTGACTTCAACCCAGCTTCTGTCGATTTTATTCCTTTTGCTATAGGCCTCTTCCAAAGGTGTAAATGCAATTTTTTGGTGAATTTTTCCAACCATAACACCGGTTTTTCCTTCCAGTAAACCTTTAACTGCTGCATGCCCCAAAAGGCTCGCCAGCACACGGTCGTTTGCCGTTGGTGAACCTCCGCGTTGAATGTGACCAAGAATGGTTACCCGTGTTTCGTAATCGGGCAACCGTTGTTTCACTTTTTGTGCAATTTCTGCTGCACCACCTTCTTCGTCACCTTCTGCAACAATAATAATTCCCGAAGTTTTACTTTTCCGGCGTTCCTGAACCAGATAGTTGCACAGGCCGTCAATGTCGGTAGGAGTTTCAGGCAGCAACGTCTCTTCAGCGCCTGTTGCTATTGAGGCATTCAGGGCGATAAAACCCGAATGGCGTCCCATCACTTCGATGAAAAAAAGCATGTTGTGCGAATCAGCAGTGTCTCTGATGTTGTCAACTGCATTCATAACAGTATTAACAGCCGAATCGAAGCCAATGGTAAAGTCAGTTCCGAAAATGTCGCTGTCGATGGTACATGGAATGCCAATTACCGGAAAGCCAAATTCTTTGTAAAGTTTGTCGGCTCCCCGAAACGAGCCGTCGCCGCCGTTTACAATCAGGGCGTCTATTTTATTTTTTTTCAGGTTTTTAAATGCAATATCCCTGCCTTCTTTTGTAAGAAATTCAGGACAGCGTGACGATTTCAGGATTGTTCCGCCGCGCGAAAGAATTTTGGAAACAGATTGAGAATCCATTTCCACAATATCGTTTTTTATCAATCCTGTATAGCCGTTTTTTATGCCTGAAACGTTCAGATTGTAGTATGCGGCGCTTCTTACGATGGCCCTTATTGCTGCATTCATTCCCGGAGAATCACCTCCCGATGTCAGAATTCCTATTCGTTTGATTTCGCTATTGTTCATGGAAAGTTTTTATGAGTTATCGTTTTTTGTTTCTTACATAAATCAGTTTGAATTTTCCCTTAAAGCTGTCGCGCTGGTCGATTTCGAATTTGCCAATGGAATCGATTAGAGGTGTGAGTTTTTCGAAACCGTAGTTTCGGGAGTCGAAGTTGGGTTGCTTTTTTTGCAGCAAACTGCCTACATCGCCCAAAAATGCCCATCCGTCGTCGTCTGCCAGGTCGGAAATAGTGGAAGCAATGAGCCGGACCACTTTTGGGGTGATTTTATCCACCTGACTTTTCCGGGCCGGTTTATCGGTTGCCGTACTGCTTTCGTTTTCTTTCCCCCTGCTTTCAAGAATTTCAATGTAAATAAACTTGTCGCAGGCTACAATAAACGGGTCGGGCGTTTTTTTCTCGCCAATGCCGTAAACTTTCATGCCGGCTTCACGCAGGCGGGTAGCCAGCCTTGTAAAATCGCTGTCGCTGGACACCAGACAGAATCCGTTTACTTTTTCGCTGTACAAAATGTCCATTGCATCGATAATCATGGCCGAGTCGGTGGCATTTTTCCCCGTTGTGTAACCGTATTGCTGAATGGGTGTGATAGCGTTTTCAAGCAGCAGATTTTTCCATTTCGAAAGGAAAGGTTTGGTCCAGTCGCCGTATATGCGTTTAATGGTGGGATTGCCGTATTTGGCAATTTCTTCCATCATTTCCTTTACATAAGCACTGGGTATGTTGTCGCCGTCGATGAGGACAGCCAGTTTAAAATCGTTTTCCATAATTTATTTTTAAATTCGTACAATACACGAATCAGGTAGCCAGCCTACATTTCCGTCGGAAAGCCTGATTTCTTTCCAGGTGTTTACACTGTCGGAGATTTCTACTTTAACGCCTTCGTAAAGTAGAAAAAGGTCGGTGCTGTTTTGGGCCGGTGCACTTTTAACCGTAACCCGCGGACAAAATACGATGGCGTGTTTACGCTGGTTGATTTTTTCCTTTTGGCGGGCTGCAAACGAGAAAGTAAACGCTGACACTGCAACGGCCAGAATTCCAAACCAAAAAGAAAACCGTTTCAGGGTAGAACTTCGCCCGAAAATAAACAGACCGAGCAAGCCCAGGAAAAGTATGAATGAACCGATACTGATTCCCGCCCACGCATCTGCCGGATACAGGTTGATGATTTTGTTGCGCCAGCGTGTAAAAAAAGGCTGGGGCAGCGCCTCAATTTCGGTTACCACAAACTGGTTGGCCAGTCGCAGGTTGAATTCGATATCTTCATTCTGCGGCGCCAGTAGTTTTGCCCTTTCGAAATTCAAAATGGCGTTGTTTATGTCGCCTGCCTTGTAATAAGCATTTCCCAGATTAAAATACAATTTTGCCGACTCTTGTCCCGAACTCAAAATTTGTTCGTATGCCGAAACCGCTTTTTGGTATTCCTCTGTTGTATAAAATGCATTGGCTTTTTCCCAAAGTACCTGGGTAGAATCCTGTGCGGAAACATGCAGGACTAAAAACATTCCTGCTAAAATGAATGCGTATTTGTGTAATATTTTTTCAAACATTATTTGCATTTGTTTCAAAGTATTAAGCATATTTCAAACGGCCTTTGGGCTGAGGAACCGGCCTGCCTGTTATTTGGGCGGTTTCTATCCATTTTGAAATTATTTGTTCCACATTTTTTAGTGCAGACTGATATGTTTTTTCATCTGCCATGCATCCTGCAAGCTCAGGTACCTCTCCACTAAAGGATTCATCCTGTTCACTCCAGTAGATTATTGTTTCATATTTCGGCTGCATAATTCTATTCATTTTTGATTCTTTCTTCAAATCTGAATTTTTTCAAAATAGTCAAAAGTTCCTGAAATTTAATGTTTTTATCAGAAGCTCCACCTAATATTTTTGAAATTAATTTTTCAATTTTCCCATTTATCCTCCATTCAAAGATAAATCAACGTTTTATTTGCTTTTCAAGCCTGCTCATGGTTGAAGCGGCTTTTTTATACAACTCACTTCGTGCTTCGGAGCCTCCAGACGGAGCATACCGGGCAAATTCGCACTGTTCTGTAATTTCTACAAAATCGCCAATAAGTTCTTCGTCAACGCTTCTTTGCCGAAGTGCTGCCAAAGCACTATCGCGGTTAAGGTGAGCGACCGGAATTCCCAGTTTGTCGCTCAAATATCCCCAGAACGCTTTCAGAATTGCATCGTGAAAAGCTTCGTTTTCATTTTTCTTCATGAATCCTGCTGCAGCTTTCAAGCGTTTAACTGCCACACGGCTGGCTTTTTTGTTGCGCATCAGGGCCACGTTTGCATTTTCGCGGGCTTTTTTCCGGTAAATAACAAACAGCAACAAAAACAGCAGAGCACTGCCACCGTAAATTCCGTAAAATACCGGTGTGCCATAAAATGTGGTTCCCTTGTTTCGTAATGCCGGATTTCCCTGCTTAATGAACCGGATGTCCTGGCCGATTAGTTGCAAATCTTCCCGTTGCCTCGAACTCATTACAGTTGCCGATTGTGCTCCGCTTCCTTTTTCCACACTCAAAATATATTCCTGTGTTGAACGGGTTTCGTATGTTCCGCTGGCCGGGTTGAAAAAGGAAAATGGAATGGAAGGAATGGTATATTCTCCTTCGAACCTCGGCTGGAAAAGGTACTCGACGATTTTTGTGCCCGAGACTCCATTTGCCGTAACCTGAATGTTTTCTGTTGAACGCGGGTCATAAATCTCGAAATCGCTGGGAAGTTTCAATTCCGGGTTTCTTAATAAGCGCAGGTTTCCGCTTCCGCTGATGGTTAATTTCAGCGTTACAGCATCGTTTGTTGTTACATTTTCTGCACTTAATTCAGAGGAAACATTGAAATTTCCCACGCCGCCATAAAAGTTGGCAGGTTGTGTTGGCAAATCTTTTACGTTAACCCGCACTGCACTGCTGGTAATGGTTGTTCGAACGGTTTGAACCCCGCTGAAAAAATCATCGAAGAAGCTTCGTGGTCTGACCCGTTGCTGAACGAGTAATGTCATGCTGAACGGATTCACGGTAATTGTTCCGTTTTGCTGGGGAAAAAGCACCGTTTTTTTCAGTACACCAACCTGGTAAATCCGGTTGTTATACACTTCGCGGGTAAAATTTATCTGGTTTGGAATTTCAATGTCTTGTGTGTAAAACCCTTCGTAAGTCGGGAGGTTGACTTCATCGAAACCTGAAATGGGAATGTTCGGATCGGCGTAGAGTTTTACCGTGGCTACAATTTGTTCGCCTCTGAACACATTTTGTTTGCTCATTTCCACCCGCAGGAACAGGTTGTCGCCACCCAAATCAACCGATTGTGAACCCTGATCTCTTCCACTTTGCGGCGATTGTTGCTGAGTTTGCGGCTGCGATTGCGATTGTGCCGGAACAACATGTATTTTCAGCGAATTTGATTCCATCACCTGTCCGTCCACTTCAATGGTTGCCGGCCTGATTTCAAATTCCCCTTCGCTTTTTGCCCGCAAAATATAGGTGTACGAAAATGTGACTTCGGTTGTGGTTTGGCCGTTTATGGTGCGAATACTGGTTGATTGCCCGGTACTTGGACCCATCAATACGTCGAAATTACTTGTAATTCCGGGCGGCAACTGCAGGTTCGATCCTCGTTCGTTAATGGTGAAAGAAAGCCGGAATTGCTGTCCCATTTCCACTGCATTGGGCGCCGACATTATAAATTTTGTCTGCTCCGCAAGTACAGCAAAAACAGCAGATACGAGAAAAATAGTTATTGTAAGTTTTTTTATCATTTTCTGTTTACCATTCTTTTTCGGTTCGTATTCTTCGGGCTTTGGCTGCCTGTTCTTTTTTTACCTTATCCTGAATGTCGCGCTCATCATTCTGCAGTGCCTGCAGAAGTTGTTCAGCATCCTGACGCGATATTTTGGTTTGCGGCTGTTGCTGCTGATTTTGTTGTTGATTCTGATTCTGTTGCTGGTCCTGGTTTTGTTGATTTTGTTGCTGATTCTGATTTTGATTCTGGTCCTGATTCTGCTGATCCTGATTGTTTTGCTGATCCTGGTTTTGCTGGTTCTGCTGGTCCTGATTCTGCTGCTGGTTTTGTTGCTGTTGTTCCTGTTGTTTTTTCAGCATTTGAGCATAGGCAAGATTGTACTTTGTATCCAGGTCGTTTGGATTTCTGCGTAATGCTTCTTTGTAAGATTCAATGCTTTCATCAATTCGTTGCTGCATTAGCTGGCTGTTGCCTTTGTTATGCAACGCACGCGCCTGCTCTTCTTTTGATTCAAGCTTTTCTGCCAGTTCGTCGAATTTTTGTTCCGCTTCATCAAATTGTAATTGTTTATACTGTGCTCCTGCCAGATTAAAGTTCCACTGGTTGTTTCCTGGTCTGAGGTTCAGTGCTTTGCGGTATTCCTCTTCTGCCAGTCCAAACTTCGTTGTGTCCAGCCGTGTCGTATCTTTAACTGCTTCCATAAACAATTTATTTCCGCTGCGCACAAATTTTCGTTCGTTTTGTGCATAAGCAACAACCGATAAACCTCCTATCAATATAATTAAAACTAGCCGTTTCATCTTTTTTATTTTGTTGAAAACAAATTCACTTTCATTAAATATTTGTTTTTTCGTTCAAGAATAACAAATTCAAACAACAACAAGAACAGTCCAATGGCAAAAAAATATTGAAACTGGTCGTCGTATTCTGAATAGACCAGTGTTTCCATCTCTTCTTTTTCCATTTTTGCGATTTCGTCGAAAAGCGCGTTGAGCCCTACCTGAGCATTGTTTGCCCTGACGTAAATGCCGTTTCCTGCAGCTGCAATTTCTTCCAGGGTGGTTTCATCGAGTTTGGTAACCACCACATTTCCTTCGTTATCCCGTAAATAGTCAGTCTGACCGTTTCTGAGCACCGGAATCGGCGATCCCTGGGGTAATCCCATTCCAATGGTATGTACAAAGATTCCGTTTTTTGAAGCTTCCTGAGCCGCTGCAACCGGGTCATCTTCATGATTTTCTCCATCGGTAATAATTACTATGGCTTTGTTTGCATCGCCGTTTGGTGTAAAAGATCGTATGGCCATGTTTATTGCTGCTCCAATGGCTGTTCCCTGTCGCGGTACAACCTGCGTATTTACGGCTTCCAGAAAAAGTTTGGCCGAGTTGTAGTCGCTGGTTATTGGCAGTTGCGTGTATGCTTCCCCGGCAAAAACAATCAATCCGATTTTGTCGTCTTTCATCCGGTCAACCATTCGCGAAATTGCTCGTTTTGCCCGCTCCAACCGGTTGGGTTGTATGTCTTCCGCCAGCATACTGTTCGATACATCGAGCGCAATAATGAGTTCAATGCCTTCGCGCTGCACTTTTTTAAGTTTTGAACCGAATTGCGGGCGTGCGGCTCCCACAATAAAAAAGGCCAGCGCCAGCATCAGCAAAAAGAATTTAAATGCGGGACGACTTGATGAAGTAAAAGGCATCAGTTCTGCAATGGTTTGCAGGTTTCCAAAACGTTTCAAAGCCCTTTTTCGTGCGATTCGGGCCCAGATAAAAAATAAGATGAGCAACGGGATGATGAACAACCCCCAAAGGTATTCTGTATGTGCAAATCTGAACATTTCCATTTTTTCAACTTTTAAGGGATGCTTCTGAAAACTGTTGTTCTTAAAAAAAGGCTTAACACCAGCAACAAAATTCCTGCCACTGCAAATGGTAAAAATTCTTCTGAGCGGCGACTGAATTCGCGCACCTCAATTTTCGATTTTTCGAGCGCGTCAATTTCCCGGTAAATTTCTTCGAGTTTGGTATTGCTGGTTGCCCTGAAGTATCGTCCATCGGTTATTGATGCAATTTCCTGAAGCATTTTTTCATCAATTTTTACTTCCACATCACGAAGCTGGGTTCCGTAGGGTGTTTGAACAGGGTAGGGGGCAGTGCCAATCGTTCCCACGCCAATGGTATAAACCCGAATGCCAAAAGTTCGTGCAATTTCGGCAGCAGTGAGTGGTGCAATTTCTCCGGAATTGTTTTCGCCATCGGTTAGCAGAATTGCAACGCGGCTAATGGCGTCGCTGTCTTTGAGGCGTGCCACTGCAGTTGCCAGTCCGTTACCAATGGCTGTTCCGTCTTCAATCATTCCGGTTCTGATGTCTTTAAACAGGTTCAGCAGTACAGCACGGTCGGTGGTGAGCGGAACCTGGGTAAATGCCTCGCCGGCAAAAACTACCAGTCCAATACGATCGTACTGCCGTCCGGAAATAAATTCCATAGCTACATTTTTTGCTGCTTCCAGCCGGTCGGGCGAAAAGTCTTTGGCCAGCATACTTGTTGAAATATCCAGAGAAATGACAATGTCGATCCCTTCTGTTGTTACATTTTCAAAATCGGTTGATGATTGTGGCCGGGCCAAAACTACAGTAAATGCAGCAATGGCAAGCGCCTGAAGCAAAAACACCAAATGTCTCAGATAATGTCTGATGGTTCTTGGAGCTTTAACTAGTGGCGCAGTGGAAGAAATTTGGATGCTTGCAGTATTTCTTTTCTGCCTGAAAACATACCAGACTGTCATGGGCACAAGCACCAGCAACAGGTAGAAAAATTCCGGGTTTTTAAATGTTAGTCCTTCAAACATCCTTTTTCTATTTAATTTTTACATCTTCACCTTCTTCACTTTCGGTCTTTTCAGGGACTTCCGTTTTTTTCTCCTCCGGTTTGGTGTCGTTTATAAAAAAGTAGGCATTCACCAGTGTCATGTTGTCATCGTCGGGAGAAGTCTGGTATTTTGCAAATTTCACCAAATCGGCCAACTTCAGAATCTGACTAAGATTATTGAAACTTTTGTCTTTTAATAAACCTTTTTGTCTTCTGAAACTTTCAATGGTCTCATCCGAAGTTTGTTCCATAGCCTGAATTTCAAAACGGTCTTCGATGTATTTCCTCAACGTTTCGGTTACCTCGCTGTAATATTGTTTGGTTTTGCCCAGCTGCCAGATCTTTTCATGCTTAATACGGTCGAGTTCACGCAGAGCAACAATATATGCCGGCTCCTTTGGTTTTTTGGGAATTACAAATATGGGCTTGTTGTTTTTCTTCCGTTTTATGGCATAAAAAATGAAAAACAGAATGGCCGCTATCAAAATAATACCCAGAATGTACGGAATAACTTCTTTCAACGTAACCGGCGCATCGTATGGGTATTTAATGTCAGTAGGCCCGCGGGTGGTGTCAATGGCCATGCTGTAAACATTCAGTGTAACACCGTTTGTAGGAATGGAATCAATCCGGCCGTCAAGGTCTATTTTAAACCAGAACGGTGGAATGCGGTAGGATCCGCTGTCGAATGAGGTGATTAAAAATGATTGTATCAGTTTTTGGAAATTTTCATCGTCCAGCCCGAAAGTGTCGATTTCCGATCGGTCGAGTATTTCGATGTGATCAATCAGTGTATCAGGTAAATTCGGAAAAGTTACCTCCACGTTTTTCGGGTAATCGATTTCCAGAAAAAGCTTCACCTGATCGCCCAGCAGAATATTGGTGGAATCGATGCTGGCCGTGGCTTTAATCCGCTGTGCATTGGCAGCTACAGCAAGAAATAAAAACAGTATTAGTGAACCTATTTTGGTTTTTAACTTCATATTTATCATTGTTTAACAGCCCTTCGTTTAAACAGGGTCATCAACGATTTTACATAGTCTGCTCTGGTGTCTATGGAAACGTAGTCCACGCCGCATTTTTTAAACAGTGTGTCGAGACGCAAAGTTTGTTTATTCCAGAAATCAGTATAAATTTTTCGGATTTTTCGTGAACTACTATCTACCCAGATATATTTCCCGGTTTCGGCATCTTTCAGTTTCACCATGCCAATTGGAGGGAGTTCCCGCTCGCGGTCGTCATATATTTTGAGTGCTACCACGTCGTGCTTGTTGTTGGCAATGGAAAGCGCCATTTCCAAATCCGGGTTTTCATCCATAAAGTCGGAAATAACAAACGCGGTACACCGTTTTTTGATGGCATTGGTCAGGTAGCGGATGGCCCCGGTAATATCTGTTCCGGTTTGTTCCGGGTGAAAATCGATTAACTCGCGAATAATACGCAAAATGTGGCTTCTTCCTTTTTTTGGCGGAATGAATTTTTCTATGGTATCGGAAAAGAAAATCACTCCGATTTTGTCGTTGTTCTGAATGGCAGAAAAAGAGAGGATGGCAGAAATTTCGGTAATGATATTTTTTTTCATTTTTTCGAATGTACCGAAATCGCGCGAACCGCTTACGTCGATGAGCAGCATCACGGTTAATTCCCGTTCTTCCTCGAAAATTTTTACATAGGGGTGATTGTAACGTGCCGTCACGTTCCAGTCGATGCTGCGGATGTCGTCGCCAAACTGGTATTCGCGCACTTCAGAGAACGCCATGCCACGCCCTTTAAACGCGCTGTGGTATTCGCCGGCGAAAATATTCCGCGACAACCCCCGCGTTTTGATTTCGATTTTCCGGACTTTTTTTAATAATTCAGTCGTTTCCATAAGAAGACAGCCCCCTCTGACTCCCCCAAAGGGGGAGGATTAGAACCACGATAATTTATTTTTAATTGTAAACAACATTTTTTCCATTTTTTTCCTCCCCTTCGGGGAGGTTAGGAGGGGGCTTCTATGGTACTTCAACCGTATTCAGAATATCCGTAATAATTTCTTCCGAAGTGATGTTATTGGCTTCTGCTTCATAACTCAACCCGATGCGGTGGCGCAATACATCGCGGCAAACAGCCCGCACATCTTCGGGAATGACGTATCCGCGGCGTTTGATGAATGCGAAAGCTTTGGCTGCCTGTGCCAGGCTGATTCCGGCCCTTGGTGATGCTCCGTAGGAAATCATTTCCTGATATTTTTCCAGTTGATATTGTTGCGGTTCGCGGGTGGCAAACACGATGTCCACAATGTATTTCTGAATTTTTTCGTCGATGTAAACATCTTTCACCACTTCGCGTGCTTTAATAATGTCTTCAGGTTTCAGAATTGGTGATGTTTCGGGAAACTGTTTTAACAAGTTCTGGTTGATGATTAACCTTTCTTCTTCCCTTGTGGGATAGTTAATGACCACTTTCAACATGAAACGGTCAACCTGCGCTTCGGGAAGCGGATAGGTTCCTTCCTGCTCAATCGGGTTCTGGGTAGCCAGTACTAAAAATGGTTCGGGCAGTTTA
>CAZCPH010000031.1:0-5153 GCA_964500105.1 uncultured Mariniphaga sp.
ATTATGGGTTTTCCGGTGGAAATCACTTCCATACCTCGCTTTAAACCATCGGTTGAATCCATTGCAATACACCGGATCGTGTTTTCTCCAATGTGCTGCTGGCACTCAATCACAAGATTGGAATTCCCATCTCTGACCACCTCAAGGGCATCGTAAATGGTAGGCATTTCACCACCTTCTTTTTCAAAACTAACGTCAACTACAGGACCAATAACCTGAATAATTTTTCCTTTGCTTTGATTCATCTGTTTTTATTCATTTGAAGAGCGGTAAAAGATACCGCTTTTTTTTGGCGCCTCAAAGTTATAAAAGGTTTAAATTCATTCTACAAAAAAAACACTTTTGTAGCTTTTTTTATTATGATTTTCTACCCAACATACTATTGCTCAACTCCATGAGGTGTTTTTTATTCAAATCATTTACGGGCAGCTGATTCAAAATCTCTTCGGCCCGTGAAAAATACTGTTCGATTTTTTCTCTGGATATTTCACTAATACCCAGCTGTTTATAAATTTCTGTAACGGAACTGATTTTCTCGTTGGCATTAAAATTTGTGGCGCTCAGCCATTTTTCCAGTGTATTTTTGCTCCCTTCCGTTGCTTTTTCGAGCGCGGCAATAAGCAGATACGTTTTTTTGTTGGCCACAATATCACCGCCAATTGCTTTCCCAAAATTCTGCTGGTCGCCAAACGTATCCAGCCAGTCGTCCTGAAGCTGAAAAGCCAACCCCAGGTTGATTCCAAAATCATACAGTTGCTGTGCTGTTTCATCTTCGGCATTTGCCAGCAAAGCTCCGGCCTGGAGGCTGCATCCGAGCAAGACTGCGGTTTTCAGCCTGATCATTTCCAGGTATTCGGCTTCGGTAACATCCCGCCGGTTTTCAAAATCCATGTCGTACTGCTGACCTTCGCAAACTTCGAGCGCTGTTTTGGTGAACAGATTTGCCACATCAAACAACCTTTCAGAACGGCATTCAAAAAGATACTGATACGATAGAAACGCCATTGCATCGCCCGAAAGAATGGCATTGTTTTCGCTGAATTTTATATGCACAGTAGGTTTATTCCGTCGCACTTCTGCCTTGTCCATAATATCGTCGTGAAGCAGTGTGAAATTATGAAACACCTCCACCGCCAGTGCAGCCGGCAACACGTTTTCAATATCTTCGGAAAAAAGATTATATGCCATCAGAAGCAGCACCGGACGCAACCTTTTCCCGCCTACCCCGAGCGAATAATCAACCGGCGCATAAAGTTCAGCAGGTTTCCGGGCATTTAACCCAGCCGACCTGCGGGCTATTTCCTCATTAACTCTTGCTTGCAGTTCTTTAATCGAATACATGATCTATTCATTTTGGTTGTTATCTCTAATTTTCAACTCCTCCAGTTCAATATCTTCTTCTTCATCGTAAATATGAAGAAGCGGTTCTTCGAACGCCCGCGTTGTGGTTAGCCGGTCGAGACTGGTGAGCAACGACGGCAGCAAAACCAGGTTCGAAGTAACAGCAACCAGCAAAGTTAACGAAACCAGCACTCCCATGGCAACGGTGCCGCCAAATCCGGAAAGGGAAAAAATGCCAAACCCGAAAAAGAGCACGACCGAAGTGTACAACATACTTACGCCGGTTTCCTTGAGTGCCAAAACGACCGAACGCCTGATATCCCATCCTGTTGCAATCAATTCCTGCCTGTATTTGGCCAGAAAATGAATGGTATTGTCAACCGAAATTCCAAAGGCAATACTGAAAACCAAAATTGTGCTGGCTTTTATGGGAATTCCTGAAAAACCCATAATTGCCGCCGTAAAAATCAACGGAATTATATTGGGAGTAAGCGACATAACGACCATTCGCCACGAAGAAAACATGATGGCCATAAAAACAGAAATCAGTAAAATGGCAAGTCCCAGGCTTGTAAACAGGTTTCTGAGTAAATACTGTGTTCCCTTAAACGAAGTTACACTTGAACCGGTTATTGTAACATTGTAGTTCTCAGTGGGAAAAACAGAGTCAATGTCGGCAATAAATCCGGCATACAGTTCTTCCATACGATTGGTTCCCACATCTTTAATCCGAATGCTGATTCGGGTTACCTGTTTCGAACTGTCGATAAACGAATGCAACATTCCGGCGTCATTTTCTCCAAAACGGGCATACTGCAAAATAAAATTTTGTTCCCGGTTGTTGGGTAAACTGTAATAGTTTTCGTGCCCGTTGTAAAATGCCTGTTTCGAAAATTTTAGCAGATTCAATAGCGAAAGTGGAGTGGAAATTTCGGAATATTTAGCCAGCGAATCTTCCAGTTGTTCAATTTTTTGAAAAGTTGCCAGTTGCATTACACCTCCGGGACGTTTGGTATCCACCATAATTTCCAGGGGCATCAATCCTTCAAAATTCGATTCAAAAAATTTCAAATCTTTGTAAACCGGATCGTGCTCAGGTAAGTCATCCACCATGTATCCCGAACTTTTCATCAGAGTTATTCCGTAAAAACCAATGCCTAAAATAACCACGGCAACCACATATACTACTTTACGGTGGTGTTCGGTTACATGAATAAGCCTCCTGATGATTCCGGAAACAAATTTATTGTTCAGGTGATTTACATGCCGGCTCGAAGGCGGTTCTATAAAGCTGAAAATAATGGGAATGAGCAGCAATGACAAAACAAACAACCCCATAATGTTCAACGAAGCTACAATTCCGAACTGCCTTAAAATATCGCTTTTTACGATGATAAAAGTGGCAAATCCGGAAGCAGTGGTAAGATTGGTTAAAAACGTGGCATTGCCAATTTTTATAATTACCCGCTGAAGCGCTTTTATTTTGTTGCCGTGGAGAACGTATTCGTGATGAAACTTGTTTAGCATGTAAATGCTGTTGGGAATTCCGATTACAATCAGAAGCGGCGGAATCATTCCGGACAGAATGGTTATTTTAAACCCGAACAATGAAAGCATTCCCATAGCCCAGACAACACCGACTAACACAATTACTACCGGAAAGAAAACAGCTTTAAACGACCTGAAAAACAGAAACAACACCACAATACAAATCGCCAGTGCCAAAACACTAAACATATACAATTCCCTTTTAATTTTTATGGAATTGACAACCCGTATGTAGGGCAGTCCTGAATAGTGCAGGTCAACCTTTTGATCGGTTTCGAAATTCCGGGCAATTTTCTGAATGGCTTTAATCATCCGCTCCCGGTCTTTCGTGTGCATTTTATCTTTATTCACGGTAATAGCCAGCAGATAGGTGTGATTTTCAGGATTATAAACCAGTTTCTTATAAAAAGGGAGGCTTCTGAAGATCTCTGCCTGACGGTCTATTTCTTCCTGTGTATCAACCGAATCCGGGAAAAGCTGCTCAATTTCAAACGTTCGTTCAGTACTGTTTTTTGCCAGATTATAGGAATTTGAAACCGACAGCAAATCTTCCACTCCTTCTACTTCTGAAAGGTCTTTACAAAACTGCCGCCAGGCGTTGAACCGGTCAATCTGAAAAAAAGCAGAATCCTGAATTCCAACAATAATAAGGTTTCCTTCCTCCCCAAAAATCTCCACAAACTTCTGGTAATCTTCAAAAGCCTGATCTTTCTTCGGAAGCAGCGAAGCATACTCATAGGACATCTCCACTTTTTGGGCATGATAACCTAAAAAAAGCGTGATAATTGTCAGAAGACTTAATAAAAGTATTTTATTTCTGAGGATGATGCCAGAAACCTTCAGCCACATAAAATCTAATTCAAAATAGAAATTGCGAAAATAACAGAAATATTTGGATAACAAGTTGAAATCACATGATGGAAAAGGACAGTTAATGTTTAAAAATTCTGAACAGATTTTAACTGTTTGTACCCCGTTCTGGAAAACCAATTATTTTTGTACCTTTAAAAAAATCATAATACCATGGCAACGAACAAAAAATACTCTATTTCAAGAAGAAATTTCATAAAAGTCTCAGCAGCATCCACTGCCGCAGTTTCAACCATGTCTTTCGGAAGCTGCAATGTGGAAAAAGTACCGGCGCCCATGAAGCGCAAATTTGGAAAACACGACTTTATGGTGACAACCCTTGGGTTGGGCGGCCAGGCTTCGTTGCAATGGACAGCCGAAGGTTTGGACCCGGTGCCCATTATTCTGAAAGCGTTCGATTTAGGCATCAACTATTTTGACACTTCGAACCTGTATGCCGGCAGCCAGAAAAACTTCAACAAAGCTTTTAAAATGCTGAACCTGATTCCCGGAGAGGAAAACTACAACGAAGAGCTGCGCAAATCGATCTGGCTCACCAGCAAAACAGCCATGCGCTGGGGAAATCCCGGATGGCCGGAGCGGGAAGATGTGGTAAACTGGTCGAACGGCGAAAATGTACAGTGCGCAGTTGACGATGTAAAACGCTCACTCACCCAGCTTTTTGGCGACGGTAACGGGAATTATCCGGAAGGAGCCTATATCGACATGGTGCTGATTCATACCCTGCACAACGAAGCTGAAATCGATGTACTTTACGAAGGACTGGAAACTCCGATCGACCCCGATGGAAACTTCGGTGCACTTGTTGCGCTTCGCGATTTGCGCGACGGAACCAACCTCACCGGCATGAACCCCAAAAATGAAAAACTGATAAAACACATCGGTTTCTCGGGGCACAACAACCCACCGGCCATGATTGATATGATTCAGCGCGACGAATGGGGAATTCTGGAAGGAATGCTAATTGCCATAAACGCCAACGACCGCCTCATGTTTAACATGCAGCACAATGTGATTCCGGTTGCAGAAGCCAAAGGAATGGGAATTATCGGCATGAAAACCTTTGCCGATGCCGCCATGTACCACAAAGAACCGACATGGTCGAACAAACCGGAACATGTTTTTATGGAAGTGGGAAAACCCGGTCTGCCAAGCCGTCCGCTCATAGAATACTCACTCACCACACCCGGAGTGCACACTTTAATAATTGGCATCGGACACATTGACGACGACCCGATGAAATGTCAGCTGGTACAGAATTTTTATGCCGCTCAAATTGAACCCAACGGACTTACATCCGATGAACGGGTGAAAATTGAACAAATGGCTGCAGCAGTTAAAAATGGAAAAACCAACTATTTCCAGATGGAAAAAGAAGAGATGGTAGCCGGACC
>CAZCPH010000031.1:5163-14526 GCA_964500105.1 uncultured Mariniphaga sp.
TAACTGCATTATACTCATTAGCTTGTGATGTGAATGCTGAAAAAAGAAGAGAAACAAGGCAAAAACGTCTTTTCCTGGCAAACAGCTTATGCCGCCGATGAACCGCTTTCTCATTACGAAGTGATGATTGACGGGCAACTGGCCGGAAAAGTAGACCATAAGCCACAAATACTGAAAAGTAAGCCTTTTGTTTTCGAATCGGAAAAAACAGGTACTGAAATTCTGATTGCAGCGGTTGATAAGGCCGGCAACCGGATGGAATCGAAACTGGCATAAAACGACAGAACAAACTGATGAAAATCCGCAGAAAATCAGTTTTTCTGCGGATTTTTTCAACTAATTTTGAACCAAATGCAATTTAAAAGGTTGAACTACCAAATCAAAAACTAAAAAAATGGCAGACAGACTTTCTGATCCGATTGGCCGGTTGATGGGCCTCCGCTACAAATCACATCCCTGGCATGGTGTTTTTATCGGGAAAAATGCCCCGAAAGAGCTAACAGCTTTTATAGAGGTGGTTTCTACCGATACCGTAAAATACGAAATTGACAAAGACAGCGGTTACCTCCGGGTTGACCGCCCCCAAAAATTTTCCAACGTAATTCCGGCACTTTACGGATTTATTCCCCAAACATTCTGCGGCGAAAAGGTGGGGGAATTCTGCAATATAAAAACAGGCAGGAAAGATATTAAAGGCGATGGCGACCCCATCGATATTTGTGTATTGACAGAAAAAACCCTGGCCCACGGCGATTTGCTGGTAAATGCGCGTCCCATTGGCGGATTTCGCATGATTGACGGCAATGAAGCCGACGACAAAATTATTGCCGTTTTGCAAAACGACACGGTTTACGGGCATTTCAAAAATATTACCGAAGTTCCCAAAATTGTCATCCAACGACTTGAGCACTATTTCCTAACGTATAAAGATATGCCAGGAGAAGACCGTTACACTGAAATCCCTATGATTTATGAAGTTGACGAAGCTTACGAGGTGATAAAACGTTCGATGGAAGATTACAACATCAAATTTGACAACCTGGGTAAACTGCTGTCCTGAAAAAGTAATATTATTTGAAAATCCGTCCCACCGGATAACGTTTCCACGATTTTTCGAGCCATTCGGAATTGTTGTAAATCCAGGCCAGCTGGGCACGGTGATTGGTTGCCATAACAGTATCCTTTTCCCGGGCTTCCAGAAACCGGGCCATAAATTCAGGGTGCTCTTCAAGGTATTTCAACGCATTTTCCTCGAAACCATACGAAGAAAAATATTCGCGCTGATCGAGAATATTGTCGAAAAAATTCCACCGGAAAAACGAATCCACTGCTTTGGGTTCAAACATTTCCAGCAGGTATTTTATTTTTTCCTGGCGAACAGGAATCACCAAATCGCCGCTGTAATACTGCAATTTCTGTATTTCGCTGCGTGTCGAAACCGAGCTGTGATAAAAATGACCGTTGTAAGGCCTTGGCGGACTGGCAAATTCTTCGATGTAATCCACCGTAACTTCTACTAAAGAATCATTATGAAGCCGGGAATACTGAATGTTCAGCAAATCGAGACGCTCAATTACATCCCGGTAACTCTGCGGAAGAATATAAAACTCAGGCACCTTGACTGTTTCAACGGAAATCCAGGTGTCGAGGTATTTTATGGTTGTTGTGTAAGGTTGTTTCAAATCGTAACCAAACCGGGGCAATCCGGTTACCGGACTAATCTGGTCGTCAAGAGCTTCGTAACCTTTAAACTCAATCATCTGAAATTTAGTTGAATCCATTTCAAAACCAATCGGATATTCTTTCAATTCCATCGATTCACGAATGCTTTTAGCCCGGATATTCTGAATTTCATCGCTGTTTTCCGAAGTGTATTCTGCCAGTGTTTGAATAAACTGATAGCATGATTTCACCCGGTCAGGATACGCTTTGTAAATCTCGTTTTCCGTCATCATCCCAATGGTGTGAAACATCGATGCAAAACCTGAAGAATAACGCGGACCTTCCAGCGACCGGGCAATTCCCTGTTTCGGATCGTGGTAAATGTAATCCACGTAGGGAATCAGCTCATATTCACCTTTTTTCATTTCACGGTAAAGTGCCGGGATGAAGATTTTTTCCAAATACGTTTCCATTTTTTGGGGAAACCTTGCCGATGGCGGCGGAACGAGAGTTATGCTGTACTGGTGGTCGGAGCCGTTGGTGGTGTGTGTGTCCAGAAAAACATCAGGATTCCATTCACTGAAAATTTCATGGAAACTGCGGGCGTTTTCAGAATCGGCCTTGGTAAAATCGCGGTTTAAATCGAGGTTGGCATAATTCCCGCGGAAACCGGTTTCGTAAGGTGTGGTTTGCCCGGAGCGGTTGAAGGCACTTCGGTTCAGATGGCCGCCAATGCTGTAAACCGGTATGATAATGACGACAGTATTTTCAAGGATTTTTGCCATTCCGTCCTTGTTTCGTAAAATATCGTCGGCAAACTGCAGGCTGGCGTCAATCCCTGCGGGTTCACCCGGATGAATCCCGTTGTTTATCAGCAATACCGATTTGCCGGCTTGTCTGATTTCAGCCACATCAAATACCGGAGTATTGTTTATCACAAAAAGATGCAGTGGTTTTCCACAGTCGGTGAGGCCTTTCTCCAGCAAAACCGCATTTTCATAATGCGAATCCAACTTTTGGTACATTTCAATGACTTCATTGTAAGTTGGTGTATAATTTTCTTCGTAGCGGAGGTTCAGCAAGGGCTGGTTTTGTGCAGCAACCAAAAGTACTGTCAGCATGAAACAGAAAAATGCAGTGAATTTTCGCATGGTCGATAGAAATTTTTGCAAAGAAAAGAATTATTCCAGTGATTTCCTGACCAGATTCAGGTTGGAATAGTGAAATCCGTTCTTGTCATCGTACAAATCTTCGCGCACCACTTCCTTCCATTCCAAAAAATCGATTTCGGGAAAAAAGACATCGGCTTCAAACGGCTGGTGCACCAGAGTTAGATAAAGCTTTCCTGCCAGCGGGTAAAACTGCCGGTAAACCATTCCGCCGCCAATTACAAAAGCCTCCTTTTCGTCCTTCACTTTTTCAACGGCTTCATCGATGGAAAAAACCACTTCGCATCCAGGAAAATTATCGTCGGGTTTGTCGGTTATCACAATATGCCGGCGGTTGGGCAACGGCCATTTGGGCAGCGAAAGCAGTGTGTTGCGGCCCATAATCAGGCTGTGCCCGGTGGTAATTTGCTTAAACCGTTTCAGGTCGTTGGGCAAATGAAACAACAGATCGTTGTTTTTTCCAATGGCAAAGTTTTCGGCAATGGCTACAATGATGGAAATGTTTTTGTGAATCATAGTTTATTCGTCAACTAGTTTACAAACTTCAGTTATTAACCGTTTATCAATCCAAACATCTTTTAATAATTGGAGTAGTATTTGAAACAACTTTATGCATTGGCTATATCTTCATTCACTTTATCTAAACTTGAAAAACCGAATAATGAAACTTTATATTTAGCCAACTGGTCCAAAAATTCAATCCTCGAAATTCCTAAAATTTTCGCAGCAGTTCCCGATGAAATTTTTCCCGTTTCGTAAAGTTTTACCAAAGAGTTCATTTTCATTTCTCTTTCGAAATCTTTGGTATCCAATTTTAAAGAAGAGGCTAAAGATTCGGGATATTTGACATGAATTGCCTTTTGCATACTGCTCAATTTTTCATCAAAGATAAACAGAATCTGGTTAAGTTCACAAAGCAAAAATCCTTAACGGTCCTAAACCGCCACCTTCCCTTTAATATGCGGATGTGCCTGATAACCCACCAGTTCAAAATCATCAAACTTAAAATCGAAAATGCTTTTTACCTCCGGATTTATCTTCATAGCTGGCAGCGGGTAGGGTTGGCGGGTGAGTTGTAGTTTCACCTGTTCGATGTGATTGGAATAGATATGTACATCGCCAAACGTATGCACAAAATCGCCGGGTTCGAGGCCGGTTACCTGCGCCATCATCAGGGTGAGCAAAGCATACGAAGCAATATTGAACGGCACTCCGAGAAAAACGTCGGCACTGCGCTGGTACAACTGGCACGACAATTTTCCACCAGCCACATAAAACTGAAATAAAACGTGGCAGGGCGGCAGGTTCATTTTATCCAGTTCACCCACGTTCCATGCGCTGACAATGTGCCGTCGCGAATCGGGGTTGTTTTTAATGGAATCGACGACCTGAGAAATCTGATCGATGTGTTTGCCGTCGGGAGTTGGCCACGAACGCCACTGGTAACCGTAAATGTGGCCGAGTTCACCGTTTTCGTCGGCCCATTCATTCCAGATGCGTACGCCGTTGTCCTGCAGATATTTCACATTGGTATCGCCAGCCAGAAACCAAAGCAACTCATGAATGATCGACTTCAGGTGTAACTTTTTGGTGGTTACTACCGGAAAACCATCACCCAGATTAAACCGCATCTGGTGCCCGAAAACACTGATTGTACCGGTTCCCGTGCGGTCTCTCTTCTCGACTCCGTTCTCCAGAATGGTTTCCAGCAAATGCAAATATTGTTTCATTTTTACCGATTTTTTTCTTTCCCTGCAAAAATAAACAATCGAATAGCTTCGGCCGGATTTCAACAAATATAAATATCCACAATTGTTACTGTGTTGTTAACCGGACGGTACAAAAAAACCGGTAAAAACCGGTTTATCCTTTTAACTTTTGTATGGAAACTTCCTCGAAACAGGCCCCATCATGGCGTGGGTGCTGCCAACACCGCCTGAATATATGTGATTAAATTTCCACAGCAATTCTGAATCCCTTCCGCTGTGCAGCGAAACCGTAACTTCGGCCGTATTGGTCGGTCCCCAAACGTCAAACAAAATTCCAACTGCAAGCGCTGCACCGGTTGACATGGGTTTTGAGGTTATTACATGCCCCGAAATAACTTCATCCACTTCGAGCAGCCTTGCCAGTTCATCTTTGGAAAATTCAGCCAGATTGTAAATGTCAATCTGATTTCGTTTTAGCATCATGTTTGTTTTGTCAACATCCTGAAAATTAACCGCAAACTTGTGCTTTTTCTGTAAAAAACGGTTGTAAATCTGGTTCTGAAAAACAAACCCAAGTTCGTATTCGTTTTCCCTGATTTGCTCTGGCGTTACCTTTTTGGGCAACCGGTTATATTGCACGGTTACTTCAAATGGCAAAATAGCAATGGTTTTAACTTCTCCTCCGGATAATTCCGTCTCCGACGCCTGGTACACGGAGGCACAGCCAGAAATTACCCATACAAACAGTACAAGTAATCCATAAAAATTTGTTTTCGTCTTCATTGTTTAATCATTAAATTGTTTATAGCTGACAATAAGACTTAATTGTCTGAAATTCGTTACAAAAAATTTAATAATCCGGCTATTTTTTTTCTGAATGAAGTTCTTCCCCGCATTTCTTGCAGTACAGCGCATCATCGTCATGCTTGTCGTGCAGGCAATTTGAACAAACCTGAGTGTTGGTTTGTGTTGACGGGCGCATCATTTCGGCAGTAACAATTCCGGTTGGCACAGCAATAATGGCATATCCCATAATCATGACCATACTGGCCAGAAACTGCCCAAAAGGTGTAATCGGGCTGATATCGCCGTATCCAACAGTGGTTAGCGTAACAATAGCCCAGTAAATGCTGAGGGGAATGCTTGAAAATCCACCTGCTTCTCCTTCAACCAGATACATCAGGGTACCAACAATAATTACCAGAATAACAACGAAAAAGATGAATACACTGATTTTCTCCCTGCTGTTCCAAATGGCTTTTGCCAGGGTACGACCGGCAGCTGTATAACGGGTAAGTTTTAGTATCCGAAATACACGCAACAACCTTAAAATCCTGATTATCATCAAACTTTGATAACTAATCACAATCAACCCCAGGTAGCTGGGGATTACTGCCAGAAAATCGATAATGCCATAAAAACTAAAAATATAACGCCAGGGTTTTTTCACCACAATTATTCGGATAATGTATTCGAGAGTGAAAATACCGGTAATTATCCATTCCAGTGAAACCAATGTATTGTGATGATTCAATCTGATTCCGGGAACACTTTCCAGCATTACCAGTAAAACACTGATGATAATGACAACAAGAAGTACCACATCAAAAAATTTGCCTGCCCGGGTATCGGCTTCGAAAATAATTTCGTAAAGCTTGTCTTTAATATTTTTTACCATTGTTTTAATTCAAATGGAGTACAGGATTCAAAAATACCAAAACCTGTTGGATTCTTTTATCGGAACTTACTTTCTTTTTCGGCGGCAGAATGTGAGGAAAATCTTATTTTTATTTCCTAAAGCTAAAAAACCATTTTTATGAAACGCCGTACTTTTTTCAAAACTGCTGCCATTAGCGGATCAGCTATAGCGGTAACCGGGTTGGCATCCTGCCAAACCACACCAACAGAAAACGAAAAAACTTCCAGTTTTTCGGATTTTGAACTGAATGAAATCACAGTAGAAGAGTTGCAGCAAAAAATGCAGGCAGGTGATTTTACTTCTGAAACCATTTGCCAAAAGTACCTGTCTCGGGTCGAACAGCTTGATCCAATGCTGAAATCGGTTATAGAGCTGAATCCGGATGCACTGGAAATTGCCCGAAACCTGGACGAAGAGCGTAAAGGTGGAAAAATACGCGGACCGCTGCACGGAATTCCGGTGATGATAAAAGACAACATCGACACCGGCGATAAAATGCAAACTACTGCGGGTTCGCTGGCGCTGGAAGGCCATGTTGCAGAAGAAGATGCGTTCATCGTAAAAAAACTGCGGGAAGCCGGTGCTGTTTTGCTCGGAAAAACCAACCTGAGCGAATGGGCCAATTTCCGTTCCACTAACTCATCAAGCGGATGGAGCGGGCGTGGTGGCCAGGTGCGCAATCCGTACTGCCTCGACCGCAGCCCGTGTGGGTCCAGTTCGGGAACCGGTGCAGCCGTGGCGGCCAATTTATGCACCATCGGCATTGGCACCGAAACCGATGGTTCCATTGTTTGCCCGTCGGGGGTAAACGGAATTGTGGGCATAAAACCTACGCTGGGATTGTGGAGCCGCAACGGCATTATTCCCATTGCGCACAGCCAGGATACAGCCGGACCAATGGCACGTTCGGTAAAAGACGCTGCCATACTGCTTGGTGCACTGGCGGCGTTTGACCCCAACGACGCTAAAACCCACATCGAAGAAGACGAAATTTATTCCGACTATACACCGTTTCTCAACCCGGACGGACTGAACGGTATGCGCATTGGTATAGCAACCCAAATGACCGGTTTTCATAAAGATATTACAAAACTTTTCACACAGGCTGTGGAGGTGATGAAATCGAAAGGTGCTGAAATTATAGATGAAGTGACTTTTGAACACCGGCAGAAATGGGGAGCCGCCGAGTGGGAGGTGTTGCTCTATGAGTTTAAAGCCGATTTGAACAACTATTTACAAAACCATCCGAATGCGCCGGCGAAAAATCTGAAAGAACTGATTGTTTTCAATAAACAACACGCAGACAAAGAGATGCCCTGGTTCGGTCAGGAAATTTTTGAAATGGCACAGGAAAAAGGCGATTTAACCAGCGAAGAATACCTGAAAGCGCTGGGAGAAGCAAAACGATTTACCGGGAAAGAAGGAATAGATGCAGCGATGGACAAACACCAACTGGATGCCATTATTGCACCCACCAACGGCCCGGCATGGAGCATCGACTGGGTAAACGGCGACCATTTCTCGGGAAGCAGTTCCGCACCGGCAGCCATTTCAGGCTATCCGAATATTTCCGTTCCCATGGGTTTTGTGCACGGCCTGCCCGCCGGAATCTCCATTTTTGGCCGCGCCTGGAGCGAACCTGTTTTACTGAAAATTGCCTACGCTTTTGAGCAGGCGACAAAACACAGACAGGCGCCGGGGTTTTTGGAAACGCTTGGATAAGTTTATTTCTTATTTTTCGAATCCAAAAATTCAAGCAGCTCATTCTTGTTGGAGCCAAGTGTACGCAGGTTATTTCGGATTATAAATTCGGGTACCGGGTCGATATGGGTTTGCAGAACAATGGGGCGAAGCAGTTCCTTTCCACTCCAGACTTCGTGTCCGCCGGTTATGCGTATAACCTTCAGTCCCTTCAATTCGAGGAATTTTCTAAACTCTTTTAACGGTATATTTTTTAAGCTTCGGGGCATTATGCAACCGCGGGAATGGAAACATTTGTCGCAGTTTTTCGGAAGTCAAAATTGTTGTAAATGCGACTTAAATTTTCGTTGGTAGAGAGCAGCTCTGAAATCGAAGGCGGTATCATTGGTTTGGATTTACCTCTTTTCATTTGCCAACCTAAGCGTTTAAGTTCGGTGCGCAGCGTATTTTTATTGGTACAATATCTGAAAAATTCGGTAAGCGAAACCTTAAACGATTCCTGGGCTTCGTTTTCGTCATTGCCATATCCGTAAACTTCAAGCGGAGGACAATAAACTATTGTAGTATCGCCTTCTTTAAAAATGATAATATCCAGAAAACCTTCAATTTTGTCCTGATTTACTGATATGAATCCTTTTGCAGCATCTTCCATTGGTAGTCAATTTATTGCGATGATAACATCAAACCAATTCATTTTTCGCAAAATGTAATCGTACGACAAATTTAGTGCTTTGCAAAAACTCCTGCAACACTTTTTTCTTTTCAATCAATACAACATCCTTGCCCTTATCGTATGCGGAATGGCTTTCAGCTCTTTCAAAATTTCACTGCTATTATTGCATTCGGCGTCAATAATCACATAGCCTATTTCGGCATCGGTTTGCAGGTACTGCGCCGCGATGTTAATTCCTTTGTTGGTAAACACATAGTTGATATCTTTCAGCAGGCCGGGCATGTTTTTGTGGATGTGCAAAAACCGCTGTTTGTCGTAGTTGGGCTGAATGGAAACCTGCGGAAAGTTTACCGCCCCGACTGTTGAGCCGTTGTCGCTGTAACGGATGAGTTTTTCCGCCACTTCCAACCCAATATTTTCCTGCGCTTCCTGCGTGCTGCCGCCAATGTGCGGTGTTAATAATACATTGTCAAAATCCTGCAGCGGCGAATTGAATTTTTCAGTGTTTGAGGCCGGTTCTGTGGGAAAAACATCAGCCGCAGCGCCAGCCAGATGCCCATTTTTCAGAAATTCAGTCAACGCTTCATAATTCACAACAGTGCCACGAGAGGCGTTGATGAGCAAAGCTCCTTTTTTCATTTGGGAAAGCTGTTCAAACGAAATCAAATTTCTTGTTTCGGTAGTTTCTGGCACGTGCAGCGTTACTGCATCCGATTTTTTCAGCAGTTCGCCGAGCGACTCACAGGCGTA